>DAOTMJ010000018.1:8433-89415 GCA_035450225.1 Candidatus Hydrogenedentota bacterium | reverse complement strand
TTCTTTCATCCAGTTGCTTTTGACGGCCAATCGTGGTAAATTACATTTCCCTTGGGAGAGATGACCGAGTGGTTGAAGGTGGCGCCCTGCTAAGGCGTTGTACGGTGTCAAGCTGTACCCCGGGTTCGAATCCCGGTCTCTCCGCCAGATTTTAGGCCCGCAAAGCGGGCTTTTTTCATTGGTTTTTTGTCCGCAATTTCTGTGCATGGTGCGCAGAAAATGCGGACAAAGAAATCATGCCCTTGAATGAGGCATTCCGGCTGAACCGCCTTGAGTATGGGCGTGGACGCCCCTTTGTTTCCGGTAATGAGGCAACAGCGAACCGGTGTTCAGGCTTGACGGGAACAGGAGTGATGATCCGGCAGCACGCACTTTCCAGAACCGAGCTTCTCATCGGGAAAGAGGCTTTGGAAACGCTGGCGGCCAGGAAGGTCGTCGTCCTCGGCATCGGCGGTGTCGGCAGTTATTCGGTCGAAGCGCTGGCCCGGTGCGGCGTTGGGCGTCTCGTGATTGTGGACGACGATACAATTTGCATCACCAATCTCAACCGGCAGATTCATGCCACCCGGCAAACCCTCGGCATGCGCAAAGTAGATGCCATGAAAGAACGTGTTCATGGAATTGACAGCCGGATTTCCGTGGATGCGCGACATCTGTGCGTAAGCCCTGATTCCATTTCATCCGCCATAGACGACGATGCGGACTATGTGATAGATGCGCTAGATACGATTTCCGCCAAGCTGGCGGCGGTCGAATTTTGCTTCCATCGCCAAATCAATATCGTCAGTTGCATGGGAACGGGCAACAAATTGGATCCGACCCGCTTTGTGGTCGGAGATGTGTTCAAGACCAAGGTGTGTCCGCTGGCGAAGGTCATGCGAAATGAACTCCGCCGCCGAAACATTCCCCGGCTCACCGTGGTGTATTCCGAGGAAACGCCGATGAAGCCGCGCGAATCGGAAGTGGCGACCTGCAAGGATGCGTGCATTTGCGACGATCAGGAGGGCCGGAAATGCAGCCTGAAACGGCAGATCCCCGCGAGCATTTCGTTTGTTCCCCCTGTGGCGGGATTCATCTTGGCGGGAAAGGTCATACGGGATCTTGCCGGTTTATAAACCGGACCTTGTCCGGAAGCATCCGCCGTCAAAACGCCGCCCATCCGAAAAGCCTTACCGCGTTGGCCGTGGTGTGGGCCGCGATGTCTTCTTCGGGGCGTTCGAGCATTTCGGAAGCGGCCTGTAGATTGTAAATGATGTTTGCAGGCACATTGATTTGCCCCCGCAACGCGACCGGCGGGATGTCCGGGCTGTCGGTTTCAAGCAGCAGGAAATCCGGGTAGACAAGTTGAAGCACCTCGCGCTTTTTTCGGCTGTTGCGATAGGTCAGGGCGCCGCCGAGGGACGCATGAATGCCTTTGTCGAGCCATGGGCGAATCCATTCCGCGCTGCCCGAATAACTGTGGATGAGTCCGCCGCGCCGGGGGATGCCGATGCGCTTGAACGAGGCCGCCAGATCGTCGAAGGCGCCCCGACAATGAATGACCACGGGCAAATTCAATTCAACCGCCGCGCGCAATTGCGCCTCGAACAATCGCCGCTGGGTATCGAAATCCGGCGATGCGATTTTTCGGTCGAGTCCGATCTCGCCGATGGCCGCGACACCCGCTTCCCGTGCCGAGGACAGGCCGTCCAGACGCGACTCGTCCCCCGGCTGAATGCGCCATGGATGCACGCCCCACGCGCATTCGACCTCCGGAAAGGTCCGCGCCAGCGTCGCCGACAACGCCCATTGTCCGGGCGTGATGGATGCCGTGACGAGTTTGACGAGACCGGCCCGGCGGGCGTCCGAAAGAACCGCGTCGAGCGACTCGCGAAATTCGTCGCATTCAAGATGGCAATGGACATCCACCAGTTTCAACGAGTGTGCTCCTCAAAAAAATTGGCGAAAAACATGCCCGGCGTTACCGGTTCTCGCCGGTGCGCCGTTTCCATTCCGCCTCGAGATGGGGGCGTTCCTTCCATCGGCGGTGAAGCCAGAGCCATTGTTCCGGCGCCCGGCGGACAATGGCCTCGAGCGCGTCCTGGCAGCGTTGTGTGTTCACGACCAGATCCTCGCGCGTGCGGCCGGTGTTCACCATTTCGATGGGAGGAAAAAATTCGAGCGTATACCCGTCGTCCGGATCGCGTGTAATCGAAAAGGGGATAATGGGCACACGCGCGCGCGCCGCCGCGAGGGCCGGGCCGATGGTGGCCCAGCACGGATGGCCGAAAAACGTGACCGGCACGGCGTTCTCGCGCGGATTCTGATCGGCCAAAATGCCCACCATATATCCGTTGGCCAGTCTTTCCATCATTTCCCGGGCCGCCCTGTCCTTGGGAATGGTAATCACCCCCCCTGATCGCCGCGTCCCATCTATGAAGGCGTTGAGATGCGGATCGTCGAATTCGCGCACAATCTCACAGGCCTTGTAGCCGCGCCGGGCCATGGCCGTCGCGCTCCACTCCCAGTTTCCGTGATGCGCGCCAATCGCGACGCAGCCGGATTCGCCCGGGATAAATTCCGTGCCTTTTACGCGAATATTCCGTTCAAGGAAGGCACCCTCGAGCTTGGGAATCTGGAAGAGTTCGAACGCCACAATCAGCATGTTTTCGATCGATCCCCGCAGAATGCGCCGTTTTTCCCCGTCGGACAGCGTGTCGCCGTACGCGAGGTCGAGGTTGGCCATGCCCGTGTTCCGCACGCGCGGGAGAAGATGGTAGAGAACAGGTGTCAACGCACGCGCGATTCGGCGGCTGGCTCCGATGGAAAGCATGGCCAACACCCGGGCAAAGGCCACCGAAACGCGCCCAATAACGGCCTTGGCGAACCGGCGGCGCGCCATCGCTTACGCCTCACACGTGACGGTCTGGCCTATCGCGGCGGAATAGGTTCGCGATTCGGATCCAATCTGCCCGTGCATCCAGTCTATGGCGTCGGGATCGCCGTGGACAAAAATAATGTTCTTGGGCCGAATCCGCGCGATTACGTCGCGGAGCACCTGCCGGGGGGCATGCGCGCTGAAATGGAACCAGTCTATGTCCTCCAGCACGACCTTGACCTTTGGACGGGCCAGCCCGAAGGCGAACGTCGCGCCCGGTTCCTCGTGCAGCAGTTTGTAGCCCAGTGTGTCCGGGTCGAGATAGCCGACAAAGAAGATGCCGTGCCGGTGGCTGCGGACCATCTCCTCGGCGAGCAGGGCCGACGGCGTGTTTTCAATCATCATGCCGGACGTGGCCACGATGATGCAGGGCTTGTTCAGGAGATTCAACACGACGCCGCGATCCCACACGTCGCCCACGCGGCCAAAGCGGCTCAACGGGCGCAGATTGGCGTCGGGATGCAGGTGATCGGTGAACCGGTTGTAGACTTCGTACAAGGCCCGGCCCAGACCGGAAGCCAGCACGGGCACGTCCGGAATGTCGCCGCTCTCCTGAAGGCGCGCGATGATATTCAGCATTTCTTGGGTGCGCCCAAGCGCGAAACACGGCACCAACACACAACCGCCGCGATCGAGCACATGCCGGATGGATCCCGCGAATCGTTCCGTCTGTTCCTCGACCGAGGTTTTGTCGGCCAGATGATTCGCCCCGTACGTGGACTCGATGATAAGCGTGTCAACGGCCAGATTGCCGTCCACTGGCTCCATGCCCGCCATCAATTCTTGATCGGCAACGCAGATGTCGCCCGTGTAGAGCACATTATGTTCCGGCGTGCGAATCAACACGCTCGCGCTGCCCAGCACATGCCCGGCGTGCAAAAACTCCGCGGTAATGTCGCCGCGCTCGTCCAGCGCGAATTCCGCGTCGAGCGGCATGCCGCACATCCGCTTGACGGCATAGCCCACGTCTTCATGCTGGTAGAGTGGATATTCCGCGATGCCCCGTTCCTTGGCCAGCGTGCCCATGACGGAGACGCTGTTGTGAAGCATGCGATCCATGACGCTGACCGTCGGTTGGGTGGAATAAAGGGACACGCCGGGAAACTGTTTGAGCAGTTCGGGGATGGCGCCGCAATGATCCACGTGACCGTGCGAAACGATGGCGGCGTCCGGCGCGCGCCTCAAAATGGAAAAATCCGGCAGCGATTCCAAGCCTTCCTTCTTGGGATGAACGCCGCAATCCAGAAGGACATGAAACCCGTTCAATTGAAGCAGATACGAATTCGCGCCGATCTCGCGGCCGCCGCCGCATGGCGTGAACGCCAGTGTTCGATAACTTTTCACAGTCTTATTATACGGCTCCGGCGCGGGCCGTGTCAAAGTGGCGTGCGCACAAATCGCTTGCCGGTAGCAGGTTACGCATGGAGGGCAAGATGTGTTTTCAAGGCCCAGTCCGTCGGATCTGTCTGATTCGATCGCGGTTTTGCGAAATTAGCGCGAAACGATTTCAAAGGGGATGGCCGGAAGGACACCCAACGACACACGTTGTGCCTTGGCGTTTTTTTTGGTTTTGGGCGGAGGCGCCGTTTCCTTGACGGCCTCCACAATCAGGTTGTCCGCGTAACCGGCCTTGACGGCCTCCGCGTCCGCTTTCAGCACGAGGGACCATTTTCCGGGCACGGAAATTGTTTCCTGAAGGGCAATCCCCTTGGGCGGATCGCTGAGTTCAAGTTTTATGCCCTCCAGCATCGGCGCTTGGGGAACCCGGAGCGACACCTGCGCCGAACCGCCTTCGGGAATGCGCACGGGAGTCTCACCGATCGCCTCGATTCGTGGCGGACGGCCCTTTCCACCCATGGCCGTGGCGAGGAGTTGCAGTGTCGGTGTCAAATGCCAGTAGGCAAAAGCCTGCATCATGTTTTCGCAGGGAGTCACGGGGCGTACGACGGTTTCATTGCCAATCGTTGCCACGCCTTCCAGTTCCAGGGCAGCCGGCGAATCAAACGGCTGGGTCGCTGTAATCGTCATGCGGACCTGATCGCAACCCGGCGGGATGCGGGCGCCCTCCAGTTTGAATCCCGGCGGCGCCTCCTTCAGCCGCAGCCCGATTTCGCCGGCAAAACCGTCTTTCCGCAACGCGTACACGGTTAGCGGGGATGTCCGGCTGGCGCGGAACGTCACACTCGACGGCGTCATGCGCAAGGCGAAATCGGGCCGCGGCGGACCGAGGCGCAACCGGTAGCCGTACTCGGCGCCGCCTTGGCGCTGCGCGTCTTCCACTTGGACGTAATAGACGCCGGCCTTCGGCAGATCCGCTCGCAGATACGAATCGGCATGGTGCGTCAACAGCCCTTCGCCTTTGTCCTCCCAATCATCGTTGGTTGCCAGCCTCGTTCCCGACGCATCGAACAGCTGCAACACCGAGTCAACCGGCGAATGCAATCTACGCGCACAAATTTCGGCCACAATTGCGCCACCCGAAGCGGTTTTGAATTGAAACGTGTCCACGTCTCCCGGATGGGCGATGCGTCCATTTACGATACGGGGCGGATCGATTTTTCGGGCCTTCTTAAGGGTATCGTTGGGTTCCCGTTCGTTCATTTCGGGCAGATTGTCCACGGCATACCGGATCGGATTCGACCTCCATGGCCCGGTGTAAAGCGCCGTTTCGCGAACCGACGCGCCGCCGGGCGCGGTATCAAGCAGAATCTCTTTTTCCGGCAGGTTCCACCCCCCGATTTCAGCGGTGATTTTCATTCCCGTCCGGCCGCCGAGCGGATGCAGACGGGTAATGAACGGCTGTTCGCCCACGATGATGCGATACACGAAATCATCCCGCCCGCGATAGATGGAATCGCGTATTTCGACCTCGTATTCGCCGCTTTCCGGAACCGCATGGAAAAAGACCGGATCCGGATCGAAACGATAGTCGTCGGCGAACGCCAATTCCCTGCCTTGGGCGTCGTGGAGGGCCAGCACCGGCTGAAACCAACCGGGAACGGCATCCGCGAGATAAGGAATAAGCGCCCGCGCCTGCACCGTGAATACCAATTGTTGTCCCTGTTGAGCGCGAAATCGGAATCGATCCACATCGCCCGGCATGATCTGTCCGTTCAGAACGGCGGGGATATCCACCGCGCCCAACTCGACCGTGTCGCGATCATTCGGTTCTTTCTCGCATACTTCGACAACGCCGCCCACCTCGAACCGAAGGGGATTGGTCAATCCGCCGCCCGTGCCGAGGCGCAGTTCGCGGCGGCCCGGTTTCGCGTCCGCGGCTATCGTAATTTCGAGAAGCGCCATGTCGGCCAGTTGCATGTTTTGCTGCTTTTTGGCGGAATTCAGGCGCAAAGCGATCCAATGCTCCAGTTCCCGAAGGCTCATCCGGTCCACATTCCGCAGCAAGGGATGCTCCGGAAGATCGAAGGCCGGCACGGTTTTTCCGCTCCGCCGCAGTTTCACCAGGTTGCCCAGGAGTTTCCGAACTTCCTTGAGTTGATCGTTGTTGAGGGGGCGCGAGTACTGCAGAACCGTCGCGCTCACGCCTGCGCCGGACACGTGGACGCTGCGCGCGCCTCCCAGGCGCTGCCCGCCGACGAGCACCTGAACGGTGGTTCCTTGCTGTCCGCCCGCCGGGTACAAATACCCGATGTGCGGCTCGCGTTCACCCGATTGTCCCCATGCGGGATAGGCCATAAACCATGCGAGGATTGCTGGAAGAATAAATAGGGAAATGGCATGGCGTCCGGCAAGACCAATCTGTATTCGCCTCGTGCTCCGCGTCATGTCATGATCTCCTTCAACCGGCCCGCCGACGGCATGACCTTCACATCGAGACCGCGCGGATTGGGCATCGCGCCTTCCGGGTCTATTCCCAACAGTTCATACATGCTGGCAAGCAGATCCTCGGGGTGAACGGGACGATCCGCCACTTCTTCCCCCGTGGCATCCGAGGCTCCCACAACCTGTCCCCCCTTGAATCCGCCGCCGGCCACCACGGTCGAAAAGCAATGCCCGAAATGACCGCGTCCGCCATTCCAAGGCGCTTCCCATTGCACTTTGGGCGTCCGCCCGAATTCGCCGCCCCACCACACGATCGTGCTATCCAGCAGTCCGCGATCGCTCAAATCCTGCAACAGGGCCGACATGCCTTGGTCCATTTCCGGCAACTTCCGGCGCATGATCTCGAAGTGCTGCTTGTGCGTGTCCCATCCACGGTAATTGATGGTCACGTAGGGAACGCCCCGTTCGACGAGCCGCCGCGCCATCAAACAGGATTGCCCGAATGTGCTGCGGCCGTATTGCTCGCGGACTTCGTCTTTTTCCGACGACAAGTCGAACAGTTTTCCCGCGTCGCCGAGGATCAGCTCGTACGCTTTGTCCTCACACGCATCCAGTTGCCGGAATGTTTCATGGGCCGGCATGGCCTTGCCGAGCGAATCGAGGGCATGAAGCAACTCGCGGCGGCTGCGCTGGCGTTCGTCCGAAATGCCTTCCGCAACGACCCCCTCGACCACGAAACGCGGCTTGCCCGGATCCCCTCCCGTCGCGAATGGCTTGTACCGGGGGCCGAGGAACCCGGCCTCCGAAAAACGCCCTTGGGTCGTGGTCAATACGATGTACGGCGGAATCAATCCCTCATAACCGTAATCGTAACCCTTGAACAACGACACAACGGCGCCCAGGGAAGGATATACCAGGCGATCGGGCTTATGGCCGGTCTGCACGATATACGATGCGGTTTCGTGGCTGTTCACGCCATGCGTCATGCTGCGGATGATTGCATACTTGTCCGCTTGCCGGGCCAGCAGCGGCAGCAGTTCGCCGATACGGATGCCGTCCACATTGGTCGCGATCGGCTTGTCCAGCGGTCCGCAATAGTCGCGCCCCGCTTCCGGCTTCGGATCGAAGGTGTCCAAGTGACACGGCCCGCCCCACATCCAGATCTGGATGACGGCCTTGGCCCGTGCCGGCGTTTTGATCGCTTGCGGCCATGCGGCGCGATGGCCCATCAGGGCGAGTCCCGCCGCACCGGCCAACCCTGTCCGCAGCGCATCGCGCCGCGTGATTCGATCATGTTTCATGAATCTCTCCTCGCGAACGTTCTGCATTTTATTGGGATCCCTCTTGTCAATGCCGGTACAGGAATTCCTTGCTGTTGATCAGCGCCCATGCCAGGTCTTCGGCGGCCTGTTTGGACGGCAGGCCGGTGTTGCGCGCATAGGCCAGCGCCGCGGCCTGTTCGGACGGGGTGGGCGGCCGCGAAAGCAGTCCCATGTAGACGGACTGCACGAGATTGCGCGGATTTCGCTTGGCCGATGCAAAAATCTGTTTCCACAGGGGGCTGCGCTCGATCCGCCGCTGCACGTCGCTGGAATTGAGCAGATAGAGCCGCTGGGCGTCCGTGGGCTGGTTGTTTCGTTCGGATTCCATGCCCGTGTCGCGCGTGGGACGCCCGAACATTTCCAGAAACGAACTCGTGATGCTCCCATCCGCCAGCGCGATGGTGCGCTGGTGTTCCGGTATGAACGTAAACGGTTCCGGGATGGGACTCGAATAACTTTCCCCCGTTCCCCCGATGCCGCACAAGGCGTCAATGAGCACTTCGGCGTCGAGCCGCCGCACGGGATAAAAGGCGAACAGCGCCGCCGCCTCGGGCCGATCGCTGCGCGGGATGGACGACTGCTGATAGGTCCGCGAATTCAGTACAAGGCGGAAGAGATAGCGAAGGTCGTATTGGGCGGCGACGAATTCCTTTTCGAGATACGCCAGCAGTTCGGGATTCGCGGGAGGATTGTCCGGGCGAATGTCGTCCGGTTCATGGATAATCCCGCGACCCATCAGCCACGCCCAGACCCGGTTGGCGATGTTGCGCGCGAACCACGGGTTTTCGGGCGTGATCAGCCAGTCGGCGAATACGTCGCGGGGATCCTGGCCGCGCTCGATGCGCACCGTGCGGCCATCCGGAAAAACGGCGTCCATCTTGTCGGTGATTTCGGGGTTCAGGCATACGATTTCCTCTTTCCATTCACCGGTTTTTTTATAGGCGATCCGCGAAAAGAATGTCGCCATTTCCTTGCGGCGATCATCCGGCCACCCATCGAGTCGAACGCCCATGAACGTTAGGGCGACGGCTTCGGCAATGGCGGCCGGATCCCGTCCCTGAACCGCGCGGTAGAAATTGACCGGTGGCACGCGGAAATTGCTGCCGCTCGATGTCAGCAAGGCGCGCACAAAACGGTCATAGGGCATGTTGGACTTGACGGCGTCGCGGATCCAGCGATGGTAGGCTTGGACGGCGTTGGGCCAGAGGTTGATGGGAAATTCCGACTTGACGCGGAGAATGTCGCACCATTTCAGCGACCAGTAGTCCGCGAATTCCTCCCGCTCCATGAGTGCGTCAATCAACGCCGCGCGTTTGTCCGGATTTTCATCCGCCAGGAAGGATCGGACTTCCCGAACCGTGGGCAACGTGCCAATCACGTCCAGATAGGCCCGCCGCAGGAAAACGGCATCGGAACAGGGATTCGCCGGCGCGATGTTTTCGGCCTGCAACGCGGACAAGACCCGTGTATCAATGGGAGTCTCCCGAACAGCAAACGTATCGCGTTCAAAAGGCGCCAATATTCCGGCATCCACGGCGGGGGTAAAAACAGCCACCGCGATCGCGGCGGTGATAAACGTGGTCTTCGTGAACCGTCTTGGGTTCAAAGCGCCGATGGACATGAGGGCGAACCTTGTATGTCGTTTTCGTTCGGTTGAAAATCCCAGTCGTCGTACTCGCACAAGCACATCATGTATAACCCGCCGGAAGCGGCAGGGTTCCACCATCCCGCGATTGCATCGCGAAGGCTTGCAATGGAATAATCGCGCCATGCGCAAAAATACGCGATAAAGGAATTGTATGCCTGCAAAAGGAAGCGCCGGGAAAAATCTGCTGCTGGCCGCGGGGTCGGTTGTCCTTGTGCTGGTCTTGACGGTGGCCGCCGACCGGACGGTTGGCCGCCTGTTGACGAAAGCCCCCGAACCCGGCACGATGGAACTGCTGTTTCCGCCGAATTCGGAACAGCATTTCGAGTCGTCGGATTTCACGTATACAGCGAAGACCAATTCGATCGGGTTGCGCGACCATCCCGTCGGCGCCAAGAAACCCGGCACGTTTCGTATCCTGTGCATCGGCGATTCATTCACCTATGGGTGGGGAGTGGACATCGATCAGACCTGGGTGAAGGGCACCGAAAAAAGACTGCGGGACAAGGGATACGACGTCGAAATTATCAACGGGGGCAAACCGGGCACCGGGCCGCCGGATTTTGCCGCCCTGGCCGAAAAGGCCGTTCCGGTTCTGGTGCCGGATCTCCTCATCATTACCATCCTGCAAGACGACGATTTCGCGGGCGCGGGGGAAGGCGTCAAGGAACCACAGTCCGGTTTCTTGGACTGGGCGCGGCTAATCTATCCGAACTTCGTTCGGGCTGTCCGCCTGGCGCGGCAGACCCGTCAAATCGCCGCCAACCAGCAGCCCGTCACGCCGCCGCAAAAAACGTCCGCCGAGGACAACCGCCGATGGACCGAAAAAACGGCGAAGGATTTTCTCGACAAGATGCCGCCGGCCGATCGGGCCCGTTTCGACCAGTTCGAAGAGAAGGTCAAGCAGGCCTTTCTTTCGGGCCGCCTGAATCCCTATATGATTGACCTTGCGATGAAAAACCGGAATTTTTACACGATTTGCATGAATCTCGACGATCCGTGGGCGCGGCAATGCATACAACATCTGGCCGAGCAGTTCGTGCGAATCAAGCGTGTCGCGGCGAATTTCGGCGCTCGATTGGCCGTGTTGACCATTCCCCACGGGCCGTATGTGAACCGGGCGGCCAACGCAAACATCCGGCGCGTCGGGTATGAGTCGAACGACGACATGTTGGTGTCCAATGCGCCGGACGAAAGCGTTCGGATCGCCAGCCAGCGCGCCGGTTTGCCCTTCATGACCGTCATGGAGGGGTTTCGCGCGCATAGGGACGATTCGAGTCTCTTTTTTGAACTGGACGGCCATCTTTCGGCCTCGGGCCACGCCCTTCTCGCGGACTTGCTCACGCCCATCCTCGAAAAGGAAATCCCTGCCGGCGCGAAAAGGAACGGCACATGATCGCCGCCCCCCCGTCCAGTTCGCCGCGGTTGGGTTGGAAGAAAACGATTATTTATTCGCTGTTGCCGGCGCTGGTCTTGCTGGCCTTGCTCGAAGGTGTGGCGCGCATCGTGGAGATATGGATTCCGCCACGGCAAATTGACCTCGGCCAGGGCTTCGATCCGCGTGTCCGTCTGTTCATCCCGTCGCCCGCCGATCCCGGCATGCTGGTTACGAATCCGGATCGGGAGGCGTGTTTCCGAAAGTCGCAGTTTCCGATCGAGAAGCCCGCGCGCAACATGCGCATCTTCGCCTTGGGTGAATCGTCGGTAAACTATCTCGACTACGAGTTTCCGCTGCTCGAGAAAAGGCTGCAGGAACAATTGGCGGAAAAATTCGACAGCGTGACAATCGTCAACTGCGGCGGATTGTCCTACGGCAGCCAGCGCATCATGGCCATTGCCGCCGAAGTCCTGCAATACGATCCGGATTTGATCATGCTGTATTGCGGCCACAACGAATTCGAGGAACTCGAACAACTCGCCATCGCGGATCTGCGAACGCTGCCCCTGCAGCGGATTTTGTCGAAATCGGCCTTGTGCCGGTTTATTCGCGACCGCATCGCCTCGTTCCAAATCAGCCAGCTTCAGGATGAACACAACCAGCGCCTTCTGGCCGCGCAGCCGGACTCGAACAAGGCGTGGGGACACACTTTTTCGCCACAGGAAATCGCCGCGCGCATGGCGGCGTTCCGCAACAATATCGCAATCATCATCCAGATGTGCCGGGATCGCCGCGTGCCCATCGTCATTGGTTCGATCCCGTCCAATCTCATCAATCCCTACCTGACCGGCGAGCATGCCGTAAAGTACAAAGCCATCCAGGACCTGTTTGCGCGGGGCGAACATGAAAAGGCCCTGCCGCTGGCCCGCGATCTTCTGAAAAATGCCGGGCGGCACCAGTCGTCGGACACGGAAAACGGCATTTTGCGATCGTTGGCTGCCGAATACGGAATTCCCCTTGCCGATGTGGAAGCCGCCATTATCGCCGCCGAGCCGCACCACGTCCCCGGCGAGACGCTATTTAACGATCATTGCCATCTGAATCCCAAGGGCAATGCCATTCTTTGCGCCACCTACGAGAAAGCGATCCTCGGCCTGTTCCGCTGACGATCAGCCTTTGCCCGCCGCCCCCCGAAGTCGCAGGGAGGTCTTCTCGTAGATGTCCATGGCGGCGGATTGGGACATGCCCAGATGAGCAAGGGGCGCTGCGCATGCATCAATCGTGTCCTTGTCCGGCGTTTCGGCGGGAAACGCGCCGGCCAGCGCGGCGGCGGCGGCCACGATCATGCACAGATCCCGGTGATTTTGGGGCGCGGTGTCGGGTGCATGGTGGCAATGAATGGGCGCCGCAATCAACGGGGGAAGGCTCCAGCGTTGCGCCAGACGGTAAGCGGCTTCGGGATGTGTGACACCGTAGGTCTCCTGTTCGGCCTGAAGCAGGTCTGCTTGCGAACGGCCGGGCGACATCGTTCCAGTGGCGTCGGGCGCGATAATCGCAAGGGCCAGGCGTCCGATTTCGTGCAACAAGCCGGCTGTGTAGGCTTCGCCGACATGTTCGCAGCCGGCCGCCTTTGCAAGGGCCATCGAGGCCGCGGCGGCGAACACGGACCGCAGCCAGAACATTTTCACGTCGAAGTGCGAGGCAACGGGAACCGGCGGCACGGTTTCCGCGTTTTCGGCCAGACGCACCGTCGCGGTTTCGCCCAGTATCGTCACCGCCAGATTGATGCTGGCCACCCGCCCCGGCATGCCGTAGACGGAACTGTTGGCCAGGCCGACCAGCGCCGCGGACAGGGCCGGATCCGTGCATACCACGCCGGCCACGTCGCGTATCGTGTGGCCGGATCGCGCCACGGTGTCATGGACATGTCGCAACGTGCTGGAAAGAATCGGCAACACATCGAGCGTATCGAGCCTCGCAAGCACATCCTCTGGATTGAGGGCGCGCTTTTGGGGCGGCGGCTTGATGTCGATCGGCTGCTCCATCGTCGTTTCCGCCTTTTCCGCCGGATAGAATCGTTCAAGTGCCGCATGGATGTCGTCGAAGGAACACAGCATGGCCTTGACGCGCAGTCCGGTCGCCTTCTCGACCTCCGCGATCGCGGAGGCATCCAACGGACACGCCATGCCGACCGTTAGCAATTTGCCCATGCGATCAATCGGCAGGAGCACATGCTTGCGTGCCAACTCCGCGGGGATAATGGGCGGTAAATCATAGGGAATATCGTAATTCCGCAATTCGATGGCGGTAACGCCGGGCTGGCCCGAAAGAAATGTGTGCAAATCGGCTTTGCTGAGAAACGCCAGATTGATAAGGATCTCGAAGAGTTTCCCTCCGCGATCCGCCTGTGCCGACAAGGCTTCGGCCAACTGGGCTTCCGTGATTAGGCCGGCCTGAACGAGCAACTGGCCGACGCGCGGATCCCGCGGCGGCGCGGCCTCGCCGGCAACCGGCGGGGCGTCCGCGAGGCGTTCCGGCGCAATGGTGAAGCGTTCACCGCACTTGGGGCATGGGTACGGCTTGCCCATGGCCTCCGACGGCACGTTGCCCTTGTGCCCGCAAGGGCAAGCCACCCGAATCACGCCGGTGTTTTCGCTCACGTTGTCCTCCGCTTTTGCGCAACGGCGCCAGTGTAGGCGGAGCAACGGCTTGGATCAAGTCGGCTTCGGGCCGTCATGGCCAACGCTTCCACATTTCAGGCGCCGCTATGGGATGCGAACCGGCACAAAGACCATCGCGCGCACGGGAACCTGACCGGTGGCGCCGGCGGCCAGCCCGATCGAGCCGGCCGCGATCCCGGACGAACCCACCCGGACAGTCCGGACAAAATGATGGATTCCCGGACAATCCGAAACATTCACATCAACCGGCGTCTCATCGTTCAGCCGGACCGTTATCGGTGGAAACAGGCCCCGTTGACCAATAGCCAGAAAGACGTCATATTCACCAGGCGCCAGTTCCTGGACAAACGCGGCGGACACGCCGGGTTTTACAAGAAATGTGGCCGTGTTCGCAGCGAAACCATCGGCAGGCGTGAATTCGCCCGCGGAAACGCGAACCGGCTCCGTTTTCGGCGTCCGGTATATGTACACGTTGTGGTTCACGTAAAATTCACCGGGACCCGTGTAGCCTGTTTCCTCCGGGGTCACGCGGCGGGCCATGATGAGACGGCTTTCGGCAAGACTTCGATTTTTTCCGGAACAATCCGAAAATGCGCCGCCGCCCGTGCTCACGACGGCCGGCGCCCACGGCAGGCTGTCCATCATGCCGGTGGCCTGGGCAATCACATAATCATAGTCAAGTAGTTCCATATAGGGCTTGGAAAAGACGGAGCCGATCATCCGCGTAACCTGAAAACAATCCTCACGGAGGGGCAATTGTTGTTTGCGCCATGCGGTTTCAATCAACACCTTGGATCCCGGCGGAATATTCGCTTCACACCAGCGGTATGCCGTCTGGAGCGGGTCGGGCGTGGCGAATTGCCGCGTAATGGCGAGACCTCGCTGTGCCGGATCGGCGAGGATCAGCCATCCAATGACGACGACAAGGCCCCGCGCCATGCGCGACCGGAGCGGGTGGCCGAAGTTGCCGCGCATGATCCGATTCAACAGAAGGGCCGCCCCGCCGAAGCCCAGCGCCCAAAAGGGAACGAGCGGCACATAACTTCGGACGACGATGTAAGGCTGCCACGCCACCAGAAGCGCGTAGAGCGCCGGAAACGAAAGCAATACCCATCCCGCGCGGCCTTTCAGAATCGGCAATGCCGCCAATCCCGTTGCCGAAAAAAGGAAAAACAGCCATCCGGATTGAATCCAGTACCGCAACAAACACCAGCCCGGATGCTTCACGGCCCCTTCGGCGCCGGACGCCAGTCCGAATTCGCCCGGCTGAAACACGGTATCGTCGGGCATGAGACTCGTGCCGTATTGTGCCGACAGCAGCGCCATGGACGCGCGGAACCGTCCATAATCCAGCACAAGGGCCGGCTCGACAATCAACAGGGCGGTCACGCTCGTCAGGATCAGAAGCGGGACATGTCTCCAGGCGCGCCTTCCCGGCGCAAGCGTCGCCGCAAGCAGTACCGGCGCGAGCGCCAGTCCCATCGTCAGTTTCGTGCCGGCGGCAAGGCCCGCCGACAGGGCGGCCAGATACAGCACGCGGATCTTCCCGTTGCCGAGATACGCCAGTGAAAGTCCTGTAGCCCCGGTGGCCATCAAGGCCGCAAGAACGTTCGGCAGCGAGAAGTGGGCCTGCTGCACCAGAAGCCGGTGCGTCATCGCCGCCAGAACGCACAACAAGGCCGCTGAACTACTCTCGAAAAGACGGCGTCCGACCATAAAAACGACAATGAACAAAAGACCCGCGTATACGGCGCTGCTGATGCGGCCCGCCAGATAAAAGTTGAATTGATCGCGATCCACGCTGCGTCCGGCGATGTCCGCCAGGGTTCTGTGGATGGCGTGTCCCGAAGCGTCCCTATAGGCCCCGAAAACCGTGTTGCCGAGGTGCGTGACGGCGCATACGCCGCACTGGATGTAGGTTCCGAATGTGCCATAGGTCAGCGAGAAGGGAGGGGTGATGCGTTTTTCGGCCAACATGGACAATGCCTGTCCGGTCGTCATCCATTCATCGTGGTGCTCAATGATGGGACGGCCGAAATCCAGTCCCCGCAAATAGAGCAGGATATAGAGTCCCGCAAGGCCAAGCACGGCCACCGCAATCAAGGATCCTCGGATTCCCCGCGTCCTCATGTTCGATTCCCGCGGCGATTGCATCCGCCAACCCGCGGACATGTGATTTCCTGGTCGAAAACGGCCTCCTCGCCCGGAAGGCATGGTGAAGGAGTGCGGATCAAATGGCCCCTGTCCTTTTCAATACCGATGGCGCCATTACCGAAATGACAGACCGTACAGTCTGGCTTGCCCGACGCGATCGCTTGACGTCTAACGTGGGCGTTGCCCACAACCCAGTTTCTCTTCGTGCGCGTGCTCGTCATCGGGCTCGCTCTAAAAAAACCGCTATTTTCGCACTCGCCAAATCAGGGGCCATAGGGTTTTCGCCTCGCACTGTTTCCTCCAGCGGTGTACACGCGAGTATAAACACGGCCGAACGGCGATTCAATGCGCCGGTTTTGCACGGGATCTCGTTCTTGGCACTCGACGTGATGATTGGCTAATATGATGCCATATTGACAAAATAAATAAGAATATTTGTAATAGCAATGCGATTCGACGCCTCTTTATTTTTAGGGATCATGCAAAGAGGCGCGCAAAATGAAATATTTTGTAAACGCTCTAAATGCAATGAGATAAGAGGTATTGACAAAACATGGATTCTCCTGATATGATAATGGCCGAACGATGAGTACGGCGTGGCGCACGAACAGGCCATCAGAGATGTCAAAATGGCACGTTTCGGTGCAAAGGCCGACAAAAGGCAAAAGGAAAGAAAAAGGCATGCGGCCCAAGCCGCACAACCAAATGGGAGAATGGACATGAAGGTAAGACCATTGGCCGATCGAATTCTTGTAAAACGCGAAGAGCCCAGCGAAACCGTTCGCGGCGGGATCATCATCCCGGACACTGCGAAAGAGAAGCCGCAAGAAGGCCGAGTGGTGGCGGTAGGCCCGGGCCGGTTGGACGACGACGGCAAGCGGGTGCCGCTGGAAGTGAAGAAAGGCGACCGCATTCTGATGGGTAAATACGCCGGCACGGAAGTGAAGATTGACGGCGAAGAGCACATCATCATGCGGGAAGAAGACGTGTTGGCGGTGATCGAGTAACTTCAAAGGGCTGAAAGCACGAACCCGCCCGGAAGGGCGATTCAAACGGAGGACATGAAAGCATGAGTGCAAAACAACTGGAATTCGGCGAAGATGCACGACGCGGCGTATTGGCCGGCGTGGCCAAGTTGAGCCGTGCGGTAAAGGCCACCCTGGGTCCCAAGGGCCGCAATGTGGTCATTGACAAGAAATGGGGCGCCCCGACCGTCACGAAGGACGGTGTCACGGTGGCCAAGGAAATCGAACTCGAAGACAAGTTCGAGAACATGGGCGCGCAGATGGTGAAGGAAGTCGCGTCCAAGACATCCGACATCGCCGGCGACGGCACCACGACCGCGACGGTGCTGGCGGAAGCGATTTTCCGCGAAGGCCTGCGCAACGTGACGGCGGGCGCGAACCCGATGGCGCTCAAGCGCGGCATTGACAAGGCGGTGGATGTGGTGACGGCGGCCCTGGCCAAGATGAGCAAGAAGGTCAAAGACGACACCGAGGTCATCAAGAGCGTCGCGACCATCAGCGCCAACGGCGACCAGGCTATCGGCAACATCATCGCCGAGGCGATGCAGAAGGTCGGCAACGACGGCACGATCACGGTCGAGGAAGCCAAGGGCATCGAAACGACCCTCGAAGTCGTCGAAGGCATGCAGTTCGACAAGGGGTATCTGTCGCCGTATTTCGTGACGGACGCCGAGGCGATGGAGGCCGTTCTCGAAGATGCGTACATTCTCATCCACGAGAAAAAGATTTCGAGCCTGAAAGATCTGCTGCCGCTGCTCGAGCAGATCGCGAAGAGCGGCAAGCCCCTCCTGATCATCGCGGAAGACGTCGAGGGCGAGGCGCTGGCGACGCTGGTCGTCAACAAGATTCGTGGAACGTTCCAGGCCGCGGCCGTGAAGGCGCCGGGATTCGGCGATCGCCGCAAGGCGATGCTCGAGGACATCGCGGTGCTGACGGGCGGACTGGCGATTACGGAAGACCTCGGCCGGACGCTCGAAAGCGTGCAGTTGGCCGACATGGGCCGCGCGAAACGCGTTGTCATTGACAAGGACAACACGACGATCGTCGAGGGCGCAGGCGCGAGCGACAAGATCATGGGGCGCATCAACCTGATCCGCCGCCAGATTGAGGAGACCACCTCCGATTACGACCGCGAGAAGTTGCAGGAACGCCTGGCCAAATTGGCGGGCGGCGTGGCGGTCATCCACGTCGGCGCGGCGACTGAAATCGAAATGAAGGAAAAGAAGGCCCGCGTCGAGGACGCGCTGCATGCGACGCGCGCGGCCGTCGAGGAAGGCATCGTACCGGGTGGCGGCGTGGCGCTGTTGCGTTGCCAAGATGACGCCGAGAAGATGGCCTTGGAAGGCGACGAGGCCGTGGGCGCGAAGATCGTGATCCGTGCGCTTGAAGAACCGTTGCGCCAGTTGGCGGCCAACGCCGGCGCGGAAGGCGCCACCGTTGTGCAGAACGTCAAGGCGAAAAAGGGCGCGGTCGGCTACAATGCCGAAACGGGCGAGTACGAGGACTTGCTCAAGGCGGGCGTGATCGATCCGACCAAGGTGACCCGTTGCGCGCTACAGAACGCGGCGAGCGTGGCCGGTCTTCTGCTGACCACGGAAGTGCTCATCGCGGAGATGCCGGAACCCGAAAAGAAGGGCGGCGGCCATCCCGGCGGCGGCATGGGTGAAGACATGTACTAAGCCGTTGAAACTTCCAACGACGGCACGGGCGCGCGGGAAAACCCTTGCGCGCCCGTTTTCTTTCATATCATAAAATATTGGTAATAAATAACTTACAATCAGAAATATCCCTGCTTGAAAAAAGCAGGACAATCCAGGGACCGTGACGGTTGCCCGGTCGTTTACCTGTCGGATAAAATCCTTGACAGATAGCGCAAACATGGTATATGATTCGATTGTAAGGAGCGGCTGAAAATGCCCGGAAGGGTGCAGTAAGTGCGGTTTTAACTGCCTTGGCTGTGAGGAGTGGTGTGGTTCGATAGTAGTGTTGTGGCAATAGGGTAATCAAAAGCCATATAATTGAGGAGTGTGGCAACATGACAAACAAAAGGGTATGTACGGTTGGATTGGCCATTCTGATGGCAATGCTCTTGATGGGCGGCGCGCTGGCGCAAAACACGGTGCCGAATGTCATCGGAATGACGCAGTCGCAGGCCACATCGGCCATCACGGGTGCGGGGCTTGCGTTGCTCACACCGGTTTCCTACGGTAAGAGCGCGAATTATCCGGCGGGGCAGGTGTTTCGGCAGGATCCGGCCGCCGGGGCCTCGGTGGCTCCGGGCACCAAGGTAAAGATAGTTGTCTCTCAAGGCATTCCCAAACCGGAACCGGTGTTTCCGTGGGGAACGAATCCGACGACCAGTGCCCCGGTCAATAGTTTCTGCGACGCCCAGCAGGCGATTTTGGACAACAGCCTGCTGAGCCTTCTTCCACCCGAGTTCACGGGATTTCTTACATTGCTTGGCCCCGATACGGGCGACATCAATGGCATCACGTATGTCATCATTGCAAATCCGTATCCGGACGGCGAACTGGAATTCAGCATCGGCGGAAACGGCTGGATTGACTGCAAATTCGATCTGAAACTGATCGAAGCCGTTTTGAAGGATCAAACGTTCAACATCCCCGCGCAAGGATCCTATGCCGGTTTGACGCATGCCATGGTCTATCAGGCCTTGAATGTGAACGCGGAACAGTTTGAACAGGATATCGGCAGTTACTGGTCGCTGCTGGGCACGCTGGCCAATGGTCTGCCGCAGGTTCTTCTGGGTCACATGATTTTCGGCGACGGCCAGGCCACGTTTAGCGAGCCGGTGCCCGAGGACATTCCCTTCAACCGGATTGACTCGGTCGGTTCCGGCGGATTCATGCAGGCGTTGATGATGCTGCTGGGGTCCACGGGATATATCGCCAATCCCCTTATTGACGTCAACACCTATGTCCGCATGCCGGAATACTTCGCGCAGGACGGCGACGCCGACGGCGACGGCGCCAACAACCGCTGCGAATACAATCATGTGGCGGAGAATTTCCCAAGCGACATGATCAACAAGTACGTCGAATGGGCGCTTGATCCGGCCAAGGTTCCCGAATGTCCGCAGTCGGGCCTCAAGTGGGTGAAGGTGCCCGGCGACCGCTGGATTATGGTCGGCGACACGTTGTCGTTGTCCGTGATGGTGGCAGGCGAGATTGGGCCGGTCACTTATGCGTGGACCAAGAACGGCGTGCCGCTTGCCAGCAGCGGCAACACCTATATCAAGGAAAACGTTTCGCTGGACGACGCCGGCACCTATACCTGCACGGCGAGCGATCCCAGCAAGGCCAGTATCTCCACCAGTGCGGTCGTGCGGGTGTTCCCGGCCGGATCGCTGCCGGTGGGTGCGCCGATTGCTCTTGGCGCCTTGGCGGGCATGCTGGTCGGCTTGGGCGGAATGGTGGTCTTCCGCAAGCGCGGTTAAACCAAATTCGAATTCCTATCAACTGCCCGGGACCCCGGTGTTCCGGGCAGTTCGTTTTCGCCTCATGCATAAAGGCAGGCGGGACGGAGGATGCAAGGCAATCCCGCGTTTCGCAAAGCAGAAAGTATTGTCCTGCATGACGTCATTGAAACAAACTTGCATTTGAACCGCGCAAGGGGGTATTGTTCCGGCATCCATGCGGCCGGCCCTTTCATGACGGCTTTGTTTTTCATCCAAACCCAGGTGTTTACGAAATGAAAATTCATCCTACGGCGATTGTGGACCCGCAAGCGGAATTGGACGAGAGCGTGGAGGTTCAGGCGTTCACGATCATTGGTCCCCATGTGCGGATCGGGGCCAACACGATCGTCGGGCCCCATTGCGTCCTTGACGGGCGGACCGTCATCGGGGAACGAAACCACTTTTTCAGCGGCGCGCAGATCGGCATCCTGTCGCAGGATCTCAAGCACCGGCCCGATCTGATCGGTCGTACGACGATCGGCAACGACAACCTGTTTCGCGAGCACGTGACGGTCAGCGCATGCACGTTGACCAGCCGGGACGAGGAGCACCGGGTGACTTCGATCGGCAATCACTGCATGTTCATGGCCTACACGCACGTGGCGCATGACTGTCATGTGGGCGACGGGGTCATTATGGCCAATTGCGCATCGCTCGCCGGGCACGTCGAAGTCGAGGACAAGGCGATCCTGGGCGGGCTTTCGGGCGTGCATCAGGAATGCGTGGTCGGACGGATGGCGTTTGTGGGCGGGTTGTCCCGCGTGGCGCGGGATGTGCCCCCGTACATGATTGTTGACGGCAATCCCGCGCGCTGCTGCGGGCCCAACAGCGTCGGCCTCAAGCGAAACGGGCTCGATGCGGCGCAAAGGGCGCGCATCAAGGCCATGTACAAAATCATGTTCCGGTCAAATCTGAACACGACGCAGGCAATCCATGAAATCGAAGCCTCCGTGGAAGACAGCGAAGAACGGACGTGTTTTTTGGAATTCGTGCGGCGTTCGCTTCGTGGAATAACGAAGTAGTCAGTAGCAAATAGCAAGTAGCAAGTATTCTGTAGGTCTGGGTGCTTGTGAAATAATTGGTGCTGTCGAAGACGAATCGCCGAATTCCGATTAAGCCGGGTTGACAATGCCCGGCTGCAACGCGTGCGAAGTATCGCGGTTCTCCTTCCCATGAATGGGTTTTAAAGGTCCAGTCATGTCGAAAATCCGTGTAGGTGTTGTCGGTGTGGGGCATTTGGGTTACCATCATGCGCGCAATTACGCCGCGCTTGAAGGGGTTGTGCTGGCCGGCGTCGTGGATTCCGACGAAGGGCGCCGCGCCAAGGCGGCCAGGGATTTTTCAGCGCCCGGATTCGCTTCCGTGGCGGAACTGTTGGCTGCGGGGGTCGAGGCGGCGTCGGTGGCCGTGCCGACGACGGCTCATGCCGAAGTCGCGATGGCGTTGTTGAACGCCGGCGTGGATGTGTTGGTTGAAAAACCGATGGCGGCGACGTGCGAGGAGGCGGTACGGATGAAAGCGGCGGCCGCAGCCAACGGCCGAATCCTGCAAGTGGGCCATATCGAGCGCTTCAATGGCGCGGTGATGGCGCTGATGCAGGCCGTTTCGGATCCGAAATTCATCGAGTGCCACCGGCTCAGCCCGTACCCCAATCGCGGACATGACGTGAGCGTCGTACTGGATTTGATGATTCACGACTTGGATATCGTGCTTGCACTTGTGCGAAGCCCTGTCGCATCGATCGATGCGGTGGGGGTGGATGTTTTTTCCCCATCGGAAGATATCGCCAACGTGCGCATCCGGTTCGCATCGGGTTGCGTGGCGAACCTGACGTGCAGCCGGGTGGCCGCGGAACGCATGCGCAAGATTCGGGTTTTTTCGGGCGACGCCTATTTTTCGACGGATTATTCGGAACAGGAAGTGTTGTCCTACCGCAAGAAACCGGGCCCGGTGCCGGAAGGCGTGTCGCCGATGTTGCACATTGACGTACAGCCGTTGCCGGTGGTTCGCGACGAGCCGTTGAAACTTGAACTGGCCTCGTTCATTGATTGCGTGCGCACACGGGCGCGGCCTGTCGTGTCGGGAGAAGATGGTTTGGCGGCGATGCGCCTCGCTCAGGACATCGTGGATTTCATTCGGGAGCATCCGTGATTCGGATATTTCTGGCAGCCGGCGAAACGTCCGGCGACATTCATGGCGCGAATCTCGTGCGCGCGTTGTGTGCGGCGGACGCAGGTGTTGTTTGCGAGGGCTTGGGCGGCCCGCGAATGGCGGCGGCGGGCATGGAATTGCGGGAGGACCTCGCCGGGCGCGCGATCATGGGATTCGCGGAAGTCGCGCGGTCGCTGCCTTATATCCGGCGTGTGTTTCGTGAAACCGAAGCGCATTTGGCCAAGACCCGGCCCGATTGCGTCGTGTTGATTGACTATCCCGGTTTCAACATGCGGCTGGCGGCACGGGCGAAGGCGATGGGTTTGCGCGTGGTCTATTACATCAGTCCCCAGGTATGGGCATGGAAGGCCGGTCGCGTGAAGACGATCGCGCGCGTCGTGGACAAAATGCTGGTCATCCTGCCCTTTGAGGAGAAACTGTACCGCGAGGCCGGCGTGGATTGCGCGTTCGTGGGGCATCCGCTGATGGACCAGCTGGAAGCGGCGTCCGTTGAGGGAATCTACCGCGGCGGGCTGCTCGTGGGTTTGTTGCCCGGCAGCCGCGAGCAGGAGATCCGGCGGCTCATGCAGCCGATGATTGCCGTGGCGCGCGGCATCCGCGCGGCCCATCCGGAAGTGCGATTCGTCGTGCCGTGCGTGAATGCGGCGCGCGAGGCACAGGTCCGCGCGCTGTCGGGCGATCTGCCGATTGAAACGACAATCGGACGCATGTATGAAGTGCTGGACGCGGCGCGGTTCTGTCTGGTAGCATCAGGCACGGCGACACTCGAAACGGCGTTGTTCGGCGTGCCGATGGCGATCCTGTACAAGACGGGCCGCCTGAACTACTGGATTGCGCGGCGACTTGTGCGCATACCGCACATCGGACTGGTCAACATTCTTGCGGGCCGGGGCATCGTGCCCGAGTTCATTCAGGAGCAGGCGTCGGCGGACGCCATCCTGCCCGTGGCGCTTGAATTGATGGCCGACACGCCGAGCCGTCGGCAAATGCTGGACGACCTCGCGGCGCTGCGGGCGGCGTTGGGCGGACCGGGCGCCTCGATGCGCGCCGCGCGGGCGATCGTCGCCGTGGCGCAAGGAAACTGAGGGATCAAATGGCGGAGAGGCTATACATAATTGACGGAACGGCATTCGCGTTCCGTTCTTTCTTCGCTATTCGCGGCGGACTGAATGATTCCAAGGGAAGGCCGACCAACGCGGCCTACGGTTTTGCCCGCGTGCTCCTGAAAATCCTGCGCGAGGAAAAACCCGACCGGCTCGTGGTGACATTCGATGCGGGCGGCCCGACGTTCCGCGACGCCATGTACGGCGAATACAAGGCGCAGCGCGAGGAAACGCCGCCCGATCTTGTCGCGCAGTTCCCGATGATGAAGAAACTCGTCGAGGCCTTTGGCATTCCGATGTTGTGCGTCGAGGGCGTCGAGGCGGACGACGTCATCGGAACGCTGGCGCGCCGGGCCGGGGCCGAAGGTCTGGAGACCGTCATTGTGTCCGGGGACAAGGATCTGCTGCAACTCGTGTCAGATCGCGTTTCGGTCTACGATCCGAACAAGGGCGATGCCGGCATGCGCTACACGGCCGCCGAGGTCCGCGAACGCTTCGGCGTCGGGCCGGAACACGTGGTTGACGTGCTCGGCCTGATGGGCGATGCTTCGGACAATGTTCCGGGTGTTCGCGGCATCGGCGAGAAGACCGCACGCAGGCTGCTGGAAACCTACGGTTCGCTCGATGGCGTGTACGCGCATCTGGACGATCTCAAGGGAAAGATGCGCGAAAACCTCGAACAGGATCGCGACATGGCGTTTCTCAGCCGCGAACTGGCGACCATCAAGACGGACGTGCCGCTCGATTTCGATTTGGCCTCGGCCACATGCAAGCCGCTTGATCGCGCGCGGCTCGCCGAAGTTTTCGCCGAGCTTCAATTCCAATCGCTGCTCGAGGATTTTCTGCCCGACGCGGGCCAGGGTGAATCGTTGCGTTACATGCTCGTGTTGGACAAGGCGCAATTGGCGGATGCGATTGCCGAAATGCGCGCCGCGGGCGAATTCGCGCTCGACACCGAAACGACTTCGACGGATCCCATGCAGGCGTCGCTCGTCGGAATATCCATGAGCGCCAAGGCGCGGACCGGGTATTACATCCCCATAGCGCACACGCCGGAAGCCATGATGCGCAAGGCGCATCCGGATGATCTGTTCGGCGAACCGCTCGAATGCGTGCCGAAAAAAGAGGCGCTGGCCCTGTTGCGTCCCCTGATTGAGGATCCGGCGGTCAGCAAGACCGGGCACAATATCAAATACGATATGATTGTGTTGGCCCGTGAGGGAATCGAGGTCAGAGGCATCGCCATGGATACCATGGTGGCGTCCTACTTGACGGACCCGTCGCGTTTGAGGCATAATCTGGATGAAGCAAGCCTCCTGTACCTGAAGAGGAAAACGATTCCCATAGCCGATTTGATTGGCAAGGGAACGAAAACCATCACGTTTGACCAAGTCCCCGTAGATCGCGCATGTGAGTATTCATGCGAGGATGCGGATGTGACGTGGCGGCTGACGGGGGTGTTCAGACCGCTGCTGCGTGAACGTGAACTGGAGCCGCTTTTCCGGGAGGTGGAACTTCCGCTGATTCGCGTGTTGGCGCGTATGGAAATGGCGGGCGTGGCGATAGACGCCGCCGTGTTCGACCGCTTGCATGTCGAATTGACAAGACGCCTGAAGGCGCTTGAGGAAACCATATTTGAAGAAGCAGGCACGCCGTTCCAGATCAATTCGCCCAAGCAACTGCAAGCGATATTGTTCGATCGGCTCGGGCTGGCGCCCAAACGAAAGACCAAGACCGGGTACTCGACCGACGTGGACGTGCTCGAGGAACTCGCGGGCGAGCATCCGTTGCCCGCGAAGATCCTCGAATACCGGTCGCTGGACAAATTGCTAGGCACCTATGTAGACGCGCTGCCGAAACTCGTGAACCCGTCAACCGGCCGTATTCACACGTCGTTCAACCAGGCGGTCACGGCCACGGGGCGGCTTTCGAGCAGCGATCCCAATTTGCAAAACATCCCGGTGCGTTCGGAACTCGGACGGCAAATCCGGGAAGGGTTCATCGCGAATCCGGAGGGCATGCGGCTGATTTCGGCCGACTACTCGCAAATCGAACTGCGGATCCTGGCGCACTTGTCCGGTGACAAGGCGCTGCGGGAAGCGTTCGCGCGGGATGCGGACATTCACCGCGACACAGCGTCGCGCATTTTCGGCGTTTCGCCGGAATCGGTGACGCCGGACATGCGCCGGCAGGCCAAGGCGGTGAATTTCGGCGTGGTGTACGGCATCAGCGCGTTCGGCTTGGCGAAAAACGCCGGCTTGTCGAACAGCGAGGCTGCACGCTTTATCGAACAGTATTTCGCGCAGTATCCGCGCGTCAGGGCATGGCTCGACGAGACCATCGAGCGCGCCCGCCGTGACGGCTACACAACGACGATGTTGAACCGGCGCCGGTATGTGCCCGATCTGAAGAGTTCGGACGTGGCGACGCGGAAAGCCGCCGAGCGGGCGACGATCAACACGCCGGTGCAGGGCAGCGCAGCCGACATCATCAAGCGCGCGATGGTCCGGCTGGACGCCGCGCTCGAAAAAACGCGCGCACGGATGTTGTTGCAGGTGCATGACGAACTGTTGGTCGAGTGTCCGGCAGAGGATGTGGACGCGGTGGCGGAGGAGATGCGCCGCATCATGGAAAACGCCATTGCATTGGACGTCCCCCTGAAGGTGGACGTGGGAACTGGAAGGAATTGGGCCGATGCCCATTGACAACGATCATCGTGGACCGGCGAGACCGCCAAGGAGACGGCAATACCCCATGAGCAACGGAGACAATCGCAACCAAAACAAAATGCGCGGCAAGAAAAAGGCCACGGGCGGCCGGCAACAGGGCAAATCACAACAACGCGGGCGCCGTCCCATGAACATGCCGCAGCCCCAACGCCCCCCCATCGAGATCAGCGACGCCGAAATCGAGGAAATGATGCAGACCACCGGAGGGCCGGAAGTCGCCATCGGCGACCTCAAGGCCATGTCCATGCAGGAACTGCTCGATCTCGCGCGGGAACTCAACATCGAGGAATGCAGCGGCCTGAAAAAACAGGACCTGATCTTCAAGGTGCTCCAGGCGAGCATTCTGAAGACCGGATCGCTGTACGGCGAAGGCACGCTCGAAATCCTGCCCGACGGTTTCGGCTTTCTGCGTTCGGCGGACTATTCCTATCTCCCCGGTCCGGACGACATCTACGTCTCGCCGTCGCAGATCCGCAAGTTCGCCCTGCGCACCGGCGACACCATTCAGGGCCACGTCCGCCCGCCGAAGGAAGGCGAACGCTATTTTGCGCTGCTGAAAGTCGAGGCCGTCAACCAGGAAACGCCCGATGTCGCGCGGCAACGCATCATCTTCGACAACCTCACCCCCCTGCACCCCGACGAGCGTTTCCGCCTGGAAACGACGCAGGACGAGGTCGCCATGCGCATCATGGACCTCATCTGCCCCATCGGCAAGGGCCAGCGCGGGCTGATTGTCGCGGCCCCGTTTACCGGCAAGACGGTCCTGTTGCAGAAAATGGCCAACAGCATCGCCACGAACCACCCGGACGTGTCCGTAATCGTCCTGCTCATTGACGAACGCCCTGAAGAAGTCACCGACATGTCCCGCAGCGTCAAGGGCGAGGTCATCGCCTCGACGTTCGACGAACCGCCCGAACGCCACGTGCAGGTCGCCGAAATGGTGCTCGAAAAGGCCAAGCGCCTCGTCGAACACAAGCGCGACGTCGTGATTCTGCTCGACTCGATCACGCGCCTCGCCCGCGCCTACAACGTCATCGTGCCCGCCAGCGGCAAGGTCCTCTCCGGCGGTGTTGACGCCAATGCGCTCCAGCGGCCCAAGCGGTTCTTCGGCGCCGCGCGCAACATCGAGGAGGGCGGCAGCCTCACCATCGTCGCGACGGCGCTCGTCGAAACCGGCAGCCGCATGGACGACGTCATCTTCGAGGAGTTCAAGGGCACGGGCAACATGGAAATTCACCTCGACCGCCGCCTGATGGAAAAACGCATCTTCCCGGCGATGGACGTGGTCAAGTCGCGCACCCGCAAGGAAGAACTCCTCGTCTCCCAGGAAGAACTCCAGCGCGTGTGGCTGCTCCTGCGCGTGCTCAGCCCGCTCGAAACCGCCGAGGCCACCGAACTCCTCGTCGGAAAACTCAAGAAGACCAAGACCAACCACGAATTCCTCGCCATGATGCAGAAAATGTAACGCGACTAACGGAATTCCGAAAACGCCCGGCGTTCATTCGAGTCCGTGTTTACGGATGGCGTATCGGATTTGATCGCGGGTCATTCCAAGGAGTTCGGCGGCCTGGGTGCGGTTGCCGTGCGTGCGCTCCAGCGCCTGGGCGACTAGGTCTCGTTCGACGTCCCCGATCCGGCAGCCGCCGGGGGGAAGCGGGAATTGAAAGCGGTCCGCCGGTTGGGCCGGCGTGGCCGCCCGTCCCAGTACGATGTCCCCGGCGGCGATGACGGTTCCTTCCGAGAGCAGGACGGCGCGCTCAATGACGTTGCGCAGTTCGCGGACGTTTCCCGGCCACGCATAGGCCCGGAGCCTTTCGATGGCTTCGGGGGAGAGAGGGCGGTAGGGGCGGTGAAATTCATCGCTGTAGACGTGCAGGAAATACTCGGCCAGGAGGGGCAGATCCGACAGGCGGTCGCGCAGGGGGGGGATATGAATGGGAACGGCGCTCAGCCGATAGTATAAATCCTCCCTCAGGCGGCCGGTCCGGATGGCCTCCTCCAGATCGCGGTGGGTCGCCGCGACGATGCGCGCGTCCACGTGGATGTCCTGCGTGCCGCCGATGCGCTTGAACGCCTTCTCCTCGAGGACGCGCAGCAGTTTGGCTTGGAGCGCGGGGGGCATGTCGCCGATTTCATCGAGGAACATCGTGCCGCCGTGCGCAATCTCGAACAGGCCTTTTTTCATGGTGCGCGCGTCGGTGAACGCGCCCTTTTCGTACCCGAACAACTCCGATTCGAGCAGGTTCTCCGGCAGGGCGGTGCAGGTCACGTTGACGAACGGCCCCTCGGCCCGGTCCGATTCGCAGTGAATCGCCCGGGCGATCAGATCCTTGCCGGACCCGCTCTCGCCGAGCAGAAGCACGCCGGCGGAACCGCCCCGCGCCACCCGCCGGACCAGCTCCTTGACGGCTTCCATGGGGGGCGATTGGCCGATGACGTTGGCAAGGCCGAACCGGGCCTTTTGCTCGGCGGCATGCCGGGACAGGCGTTGCCGTATCGAGGCATGTTCCATGACGCGTCGGACGACGATCAGCAATTCGTCGAGATCGAACGGCTTGGTTATGTAATCGGCCGCGCCGCATTTCATGGCCTCGACGGCGCCGGCCACGCTCGAATACGCCGTTATGATGATGACGGGGAGACCCGGCAGCGACTCGTGCAGACGCCGCATGACCGACAGGCCGTCCATGTCGGGCAATCGCAAATCGAGCAGGACCAGATCGATTCCGCCCTGCCGCAGCGCCGTTTCCGCCGATTGGCCGTCTTCGGCCTCGGCTACGTCGTAACCGGCCTTCCGCAAGGACTCGCCCAGCGACCAACGGATAAGTTTCTCGTCGTCCACGATCAATATGCGTTCAGCCATGATTCAGGATCCCTTCGAAAATGACATGCTTTTCATTGCATCCCGTTTCGGGTGAAGCGCCCCCGATTGTCTTGAACCGGGATTGGATGCGTTTTGGCCAAGGGCGCGTGAAACGCCATGGTCCCCTGGGAAAAAACCGGAAGCGACACATCGTAAATGGCTTGATTCTTCGGGCCGGATTCACCGGCCCGACTGAATGTCACCTGTTCGTTGATGCCCATAATAAAAACATGACGTGTTATATCTGCGGTAAAGCCTGCGCCTGTTCGATTCGATTACGTATAACTCGCATCGCCGATCCTCGCATGATTGCAGGTGTCGCCCCGCCACGTCCCATTCCGGCGGCGGATATAACGAGTATACGGACAATAAGGCTGAACCGACAACCATCGTGGAAGGGTGGCTGTAAAATTCAACGCCCCAATACCTGTCGGATATCCAAGGGGTACTTGAAAGTGGTTGAGCGAAGGGATAGACTGCGCTGGGTACGAACAAGGATTTCGTAGTGTACAGAGGAGGATTGGTGCAATGAAGACAGGATGCAAGAGCAGGGTGTGGCTGGCGGTTCTTGTGGCGGTTCTCGCGGCGGGCGGCGCCATGGCGGCCACCGTGCCGGATGTGCGGGGAATGACGCAGTCGGCGGCCAACACGGCCATCACGGGAGCGGGGCTTGTGTTGGGCATGCCCGTGGGATACGGGAAAAGCGCCAACTATCCGGCGGGACAAATCTATCGGCAAAGCCCCGCGCCCGGCACGACGGTTGACGCCGGCACGGCGGTAAAAATCGTTGTTTCACAGGGAATGCCGAAACCCGAACCGGTATTTCCGTGGGGCACAAATCCGCAGACTTTATTAGAAGTAAACAGTTTCTGCGACGCGCAGCAGGCGATCATGGACAATACTTTGTTGTCGTTATTGCCGCCTGAATTCACGACCTTTTTGTCGCTTCTGGCGCCCGAAACAGGCGATTTGAACGGGACGACGTTCGTAGTCATCAAGGATCCGTATCCGGACGGCGAACTGAACTTCAATATCGGGGGAAACGGCTGGCTTGACTGCAGCCTCGACCTGATTTTGATTGAAGCGGTATTGAAGGATCAGACCTTCAATATTCCCGCCGGCGAGAAATATGCCGGGCTTACCCATGAGATGGTCTATCGGGCGCTCAACGTGAATGCCGAACAGTTCGAGCAGGATGTCGGTGCTTATTGGATGCTGCTCGGACAGCTTGCCAACGGGTTGCCGCAGGTGCTTCTCGGTCACATGATTCTGGGCGATGGCGGCGCTACGTTCAGCGAACCGGTGCCCGAGGACATCCCCTACAATCGCATTGATTCGGAAGGGTCGGCGGGTTTCATTCAGGCGTTGATGATGCTGCTGGGTTCGACGGGGTACATCAACAACGGCGTGATTGACATGAACACCTACATCCGGATGCCGGAATACTTCGCGAAAGACGGCGACGCGGACGGGGACGGCTACACGAACGAGGCGGAATTCCTCGCGAACGACAGCGATCCGGCGGCCTATGTTTTGGCCGCGTTGGATCCCGCCATCGTGCCCGATGCAGGCGATCCGCCGGTGATTACCCAGCAGCCCGCTTCCCAGACGGTCAATCCGGGCGAGCCCGTGACGTTCGGCGTGTCGGCGACCGGAACGGAGCCCCTGAGTTATCAGTGGTACAAGGACGGCCAGGAACTGCCGGGCGAAACCGCCGGCGCCTATGCGATCGCCAGCGCCATGGAATCCCTTGAAGGCGCATACCGGTGTTATGTGAGCAACGCCGCCGGTCTTGCCATTTCCGATCCGGCCCTGCTGTCGGTCAATGATCCGATCGTGATTACGGGCCATCCCCAATCCCTGACCGTCAATCCGGGCGGCAATGCCGATTTTCAGGTGGAGGCTACCGGTACGCCGCCGCTGAATTACCAATGGATGAAGGATGGAAACGCCATCAATGGCGCGACCGAGGCGGCCTTTACGGTCGTGTCGGCCCAGGAATCCGACGAGGGCGGCTATGCCGTCATGATTACCAATTCGGTTGGCAGCGTGGCGTCGAATACCGCGACCCTGACGGTCAACGATGCCGTGGTTATCGTCGCGCATCCGCAGTCGCTGACATTGAATCCGGGCGCGGGCGCGACTTTCAGCGTAACCGCCGTGGGCACGCCCCCGCTCAGTTACCAATGGACGAAGAACGGCATCGCAATCGCCGGGGCGACGGACGCCTCCTACGCCATTGCATCCGTCCAGGAATCGGATGAGGGGTTGTATGCTTGCGGCGTGACCAATGAAATCGGCGGCGTGACGTCGAATGCGGCGACATTGACCGTCAACGATCCGCCGCAGGTTGTGGTACAACCGCAGTCCGTCACCGTAAATCCGGGCAAGAACGTCACATTCATCATTGCTGCGGCCGGCACGCCCCCCCTGAGTTTACAGTGGAAAAAGAACGGCGCCGACATTCCCGGCGCGACGAACGCCATCTATTCCATCGCGTCCGCGCAGCAGTCCGACGAAGGAACGTATGCGTGTTCCGTTGCGAATTCAGCGGGAAGCACGATTTCGGACGGGGCAACCTTGACCGTCAACGATCCACCGGTCATTACGGCGCAACCCGAATCGCTCACGGTCGAGGCCGGCGGATCGGCGACTTTCTCCGTTTCGGCCACGGGAACGGAACCGCTCGGCTATCAGTGGCAGAAGGGCAAGAGCGACATCGCCGGCGCCACCGATGCCAGTTACACGATTCCAAACGTCCAGGAGTCGGACGCCGGCTCGTATTTCTGCGCGGTGACCAATGTCGCCGGATCGGTTGTATCGGACGTCGCGACATTGACCGTTACGACGGCCGGCGAAGGTGAAGGCGAGGGTGAAGGTGAAGGCGAAGGCGAGGGAGAAGGGGAGGGTGAAGGCGAAGGTGAAGGTGAGGGTGAAGGCGAAGGTGAAGGTGAAGGTGAGGGCGAAGGTGAAGGTGAGGGCGAAGGCGAAACGCCTGAAACCGGTTGCTTTGGCAACAAGAATCTGCGCGACTTCAATGCCGCCGGTTTCTGGACGCGCGTGGCCGACGTGCTGCTGGGTGTCCTCGGACTCGGCGTAATCCAGTTTACAAAGCGGTCCGCATCATAACGAAAAGCGGCCGCGGGGCCGCGCGAAAAGGACGATGAAAGGCATCGGGCTGGACGTTGTTCACCGTGCACGCGGTGGCAACGTCCAGCCCTTGTGTTTGACGTGCGATGAAAAAGTATCGAGGCGCGTTTAGGCCAGGAACGAGCAGATGTACTGCATAAGGCCGCTTTCGACGGCGATATCGAACGACGAATTCGCGGGGATTTCAAAGGCCGTGCCTTCGGTATACGATTTCCATTCCGACTCGCCTTTCAGGCGCACGGTGCATGCGCCCGCGATGACTTCCATTCGTTCCGCGGCGCCCGTGTTGAAATTGTACGAGCCGGGGTAGATGAGTCCGAGTGTTTTTTTGGAGCCGTCGGGAAACAGGATGGTGTGGCTGACGACTTTCCCGTCGAAATAGACATTGGCCTTGCAGATGGCGCTGACGTTGTCGAACTTCTCTTGCATTTGCATTGCTCCTCGTGGTTTCGTCGCATTTGTTGATTTTTGATCGAATGACAGGCGGGACAGTCCGTCCCGCATAAAGCGTCAGAACAGCCCCGTGACCTTTCCGGTGCGCACGTCCACGTCGAACTTGCGGTACGCGGGATCGGACGCGGTGCCGGGCATAAGGTTGATGTCGCCGGCAACGGGCACGATCACGCCCGCGCCCTGATACAGGAGCACGTCGCGCACCGGCAGCGTCCATTCCTTCGGGCGGCCCTTTTTGTCGGGATCGTGCGACAGGCTCAGGTGCGTCTTGACCATGCAGACGCCCAGCTTGCTGATGTCGTCGTCGGCTTGGATGTCCTTGATCTTCTGCTCGGCGAGTTCGGAATAGATCACGCCGCTTGCGCCGTAGACCTCCGTGGCGATTCGGGTGATCTTGTCCTTGACGGGGGTGTCGTCCTCGTAAAGGAGGCGGAACTTCGGCTCGTCCTTGCAGGCGTCCAGGACGGCTTCCGCGAGTTCGACGGCGCCCTCGCCGCCCAGCGCCCAGTGCTTGGACACCGCCACGCGCACGCCCAGCGATTCGCACGCCTGTCGTATCACGTTTATTTCGTCGTCCGAATCCGTCTGAAAATGGTTGATGCACACAACCGGCGCGATGCGGCTTTTCTGCACGGTTTCGAGATGCGCAAACAGATTGCCGAGGCCCTTTTCGACCAGCGCCGGGTTCGACTCGCGGTAGATCCGATCGATCGGCTTGCCCGGCGCGACCCGCGGCCCGCCGCCGTGCATCTTGAGCGCACGGACCGTCGCGACCAGCACCGCGCAGTTCGGGACCAGCCCGCTGTAACGGCATTTCAGATTCCAGAATTTTTCAAAACCGATGTCCGCGCCGAAACCGCTTTCGGTCACGTGGTAATCGCCGAGTTTCAGCGCCACGCGATCCGCGACGATGGACGACTGGCCGATGGCGATGTTCGCGAAAGGCCCCGCGTGCACGAGCACCGGTTGCCCCTCGATGGTCTGCATCAGGTTCGGATTCAGCGCGCGGTTCATGAGCGCCGCCATTGCGCCGTCCACGTCGAGATCCGCCGTATAAATCGGATTGCCCCATTTGTCGAAGGCGACGACCATCTTCGCGATGCGGCGGCGCATGTCCTCCAGGTTCGTCGCGACGGCGAGAATGGCCATCAACTCCGACGACACCGTAATCTGGAATCCGCTGCGCAGCATGAATCCGTCCATCTTCCCGCCGATGCCGATCACGATTTCGCGCAGCGACTGCGCGCAGAAGTCAATGGTCCACTTGATGGCAAGATTGCGCGGATCGATGTTGAGCCGTTTCAGTTTCTTTTTCGACAGCGTTTCGTCCGTGTAATTGAACTCGTGCTGGAGACGGCTGGTCAGCGCGACCATCGCGAGGTTGTGCGCGTTGTTGACCGCGTCAATGTCGCCCGTCAATCCGAGGCTGAACTCGGCCAGCGGGATGCACTGGCTCAGCCCGCCGCCCGCCGCCGATCCCTTGATGTTGAAGGTCGGCCCGCTCGACGGCTGCCGAATCGCGCCCGTCACGCGTTTGCCGCATTTTCCCAAGCCCTGGATCAGCCCCATGGTCGTCGTGGACTTGCCCTCGCCCAACGGCGTCGGCGTGATGGCCGTCACGTCAATGTATTTGCCGTTCGGACGGTCGCGGAGCCGTTCGAGGATGCTCATGTAGTCGAGTTTGGCGACGTAATGGCCGTATGGAAGCAGTTCCATCCGCTCGACACCCATTTCCTCGCCAATCTGATAAACGGTCTTCATGTCTTTTTCGGCCGCCTCGGCGATCTGCCAGTCCGGCATCTTGGTCGGGTCGAGTGTTGCCATGTCCGCGTTCCTCCGGTTGCCGCTCAGTTCATGTTGTGTCGTTCGCAAGCATCATTGTGTTCTTCATCATGCACGTCATCGCCAATAACGATGACAATGGAGTTTATACATGCTCAGATTGGTCGTATGAGACGGCGTTCTACACGAAGTCCCGGAGGGACGCCCCGAGAATAGCCCAGGACGCCAGTCCTGGGATTTCGTGGCGGTGTCAGGGAAGTCCCGTAGGGACGTTTGAAGTCTTTGGTTCCGTCCCATACGTGTCGCTCGTCGCATTCGATCCCGTGCCGTTTTACCTTGAACGAAAATACACCATGGTCGAATATGCTTGCATGGATATGTGCCATTATACTTTTATTCACTCTGTTTCACACGTCCCTACGGGACTGTCATTTGGCTTTTTCCCGTGTCCCAGGAGTTCCTCCTGGGCTACAGTCAAACCGTCCCTACGGGACTAACCTGCCCTTCGCGCGAACCCATTTGACGGGTGTGCTCATCGGTCATGCATAAAGTCCATCGGACTAAAATGCACAAACTCCATCGTCATCGTAAATGATGACGATGGCGATAACGGGTTCGAAAGATGCGGCATAATCGTTACGAATAAAATTCCATCACGCGCATTACGCCGTCGTAACCGCTTTTCGTCAGCACATCCCTCAAACAGATCAACGCCGGATGATCCTCCGGCAGAATCTGGTAATTTCGTTTCACCGATCCGATGATGAAGTCAAGGCCGCGCGGGATCGCCAAGGTCAGAAAAGCGCTTTCAAGCGGTCCCTTGACGGGAGTACCGTCCGCGCGCTTTGCGGGCAGCATCACGGTGAAATTGCTCAGGCCGACCGACGCGTGCACGCCCGCCAGTTCCGGGTCGGCGTGGACGGCGGCAATCGTGTCGAGCACCATCCTCGTGATGCCTTCCGTGTCGCTTCCGATGGGCGCAATGCCCGGATCGATTATGCAGTGCTCGTTTGGAATGCCGTGCGCGTTCGCAATCCGCACAAGCTCCTTCGCGGAAGCGTAGTTTTCTTCCGCGGTCCGGTTGGGTTTCGACGCGCCGTTTTCCTCGTGTTCGCACGACAGCAGCAGCGGCATGAACGGTTGTTCGCGGTACAGCGCGAACATCTTCGTCCGCATGAGTGAAATCGAATTGAGGATGGGCGGCTTGCCGCCGGCCCGCGCCGGATCGTACGCGCGAAGTCCCGCGGCTGCGAGATCGTAGTCCGGCGTGTCGATCGAAAGCGGCTTCGCGGTCACACCCTGGATCGTGCGGACCATGTCCGCCATAAACTCCGGCGAACGCAGGCCGACGTTCACGTCAATCCAACTCGCGCCGCCCGCGTCCTGCGCACGCGCGAGTTCCTTCAACCCTTCGATGTCGTTCGCCTCGTACAGTTTCTTCGTCGAGGGCACCGAGTCGTTGATAGACTCGCCGATAATCGTCAATCCTTCGATGGCCATGACCGCTCCTCTCCGTATCAGACAGTTCCGTGCAATCTACGATCCGCACTCCGCCGCCGTCAACTCCACCGCCGGTTTTTCGCGCAATCCTTCGACAACAGCCGGCAAAACCTTGTGATCCAGGCCGAACAACATCAGGTGCACGCCCGACACACCGGGGATCGCGCGGACTTCCGCGATCATCTCGCGCGCCAGCGCGACGCCTTCCTGCACGATGTCCTGCGTTTGGGCAAACCGTTCCGTAATGTGTTTCGGCACGCGAATGCCCGGAACGCCCGGCATCATCTCGAAGGCCTTCTTCGATATAATCACCGGCAGCCCCGCCAGAATGAACACGTCGTTGTCAATGCCTTCCTCGTGCACGCGGCGCATGAATTCCCTGAACGTCGCCAGATCGAGGATCACCTGCGTCTGGATGAAATCCACGCCCGCCGCCACTTTCTGCTTGAGACGGCGGATGGGCACGTTCCACGGCGTCGTGAACGGGTTGATCGCGCCGGCGATGAACGGTTTCGGCGGATCCTTCATCGTGTCGCCCGTGAAAAAGATGACGCCTTTCTCGCGTAAGTAACGGGCCTCATAAATCATCAGCGCCGAATCCATGTCGTAAACCTGTTTCACGCCCGGATCGCCCTGGTAATAGTCGCCGGTGATGCACAGCGAGTTGTGGACGCCGTTCATCTTGTTCGTGATCAATTCCGAGATGAACGCCGTCTTCGTCAAGTCGCGGCAGACGGACTGGCAGATCGGTTCGACGCCGCATTTCACGATTTGCGCCGAGGCGATGGCCGAAGGCATCGAGGGCTTGCCGTTGAGGTAGGCCGTCGCGTTCAGCGCGTCGAAATGGTCCCGCAACAACTCGGCCTGCTTTTGCACTTTTTCGGGTTCGGCGCCGCGCGGCGAACGGATTTCGGACGTAAACACGAACTGCCCCGCGCGCAGTTTGCGTTCCAACCGCGAGGCCGTTTGCGGCGGCTGTTGCTTGCGGTTCGTGCCCAGATCGAGATACGGGATCGGTGTCCGGGCGAGCAGATCCTTGCCCGTAAAATAGTTCATATACGAGGACGTGAAGAACAGTTTCGGGTCCGGCGACCGCAGCAGCGGCGGCGTGGACGTGCCGTTCTTGTCGGTCAGTTGGTGGATGCGCGCCCAGACGCAGGGGCGATCCGGAAACACTTCGCAATGCTCGTCCATCGAACCGCCGCACGGACCGTTGCGCACCTGTCGCGGACAGGCCATCGGACATTGCGTGTAGCCGGTATGGCTCAGCACGCACTGCCCGCAGTGATGACAGTCGAACAATACGCCCTTGGCGAAGTTCTCCGTCCTTGTCAAAAGCCTTGCCAGGAAATTCATGACTACGTCTCCCTGATGACCAGTTCCGGCTGAACCACGTATTGCCGCATTTCGTTTCGACCGAGGCCGCTGGTCAGCATTCCGGCCAGATGATCGGCCATTTCCTCGTTGTGCGGATCCACGGACGTCAGCGCCGGCGTAAAGTAGCGCGCCAAGGCCGTATTGCCGTAACTGGCAAGGCACACCTCGCCGGGGACAGCCACGCCTTCCTCGCGCAAGCGGCCAATCGCCTGAATCGCGCTGATGTCGTCGCAGCAGAACACGCCCGTGATGCCGTTCGCGCGAATCGCGTCCGCGCTAACCCGCGACACGTTGTCGAAGATCGGCGGTTCCAAGTCCGGCTGCCTGCGCCGCAGGACCATCCGGTATGTCTCGGTCATCAATTCAAGGACCATGTTCCGGCCCGTCCATCCTTCATTCATAACAAACGCCACCGCCCCCGATTTTCTGTCCAAAAGATAATTCAACGCACGGACGACCCCCAGGTCGTAACTCTGTACAACAAAGGGAAAGTCCCGGTATGTCATCGTGTGATCGAGCAGAACCACCGGCGCGTCCGAGGGCGACAAACGCGAATAGAAATCCCAGGTCCGCGACTCGTCGAGCGTCGGGATCACCACAACCGCCTCGTAACGTTCCACCTGCATTCGCGCCACCAGCCGGACTTCCTCTTCCCAGTTGTTGTAACTGTAAAAGCGCCGCACTTCGCGTCCATGGACGGCCGCATGGGCGGACACTTTCGATAGCAGATCGTCGTACTGGATCGAAACAAACGGAATCACGACCCCCCAAATCCGCTCTTTTGGGCCGTGCTCGGCGACGAAGGTTCCCTTGCCGGCCCGCTGAATCACCAATCCGTCCTGTTCGAGAATGTTGAGAACGCGCTTGGCCGTTTCCCGTGCAACCCCATGTTTTCGTTGGATTTGCGTGATGGAATCCAGCCGGTCGCCCGGCTGGAGGCGACGGTGCAGAATGTCGTCGCGATACCGCTCGACAAGCAGTTCATACAACGGCGATGCCGATTGGAGGCCTTTGTCCATAAGCCCGGTTCCAGATGGACCTCAGAGATTCACATCACATCACATCACTCTTATTCTACCCGACTCCGATGCCCATGTCAATAATTTTCTTCATATCCCTTCCCCATAAGAGCCGTGCGGGTATGGAACTTTTCAAACGGCATGGTGCATTGATTAGAAAAAGGCCATGGATGCCTGTTCACATTCGGGACATTTTCGATGAAAATTCTTGTTGCACGAAGGGTAATGGTTTTTTCTTGTATTGCGTTTTCCGTGTTTGCAGGATTGAACTTGGCGCTTGCGGCCGATCGCTTGACGATAGACGACGATTTCGCGGATGGCGCGCTGAACGCCAGTCTTTGGAGCGTTACGCAGTCTGGTCCGATGGCCGTGTCGGAAATCAAGGGCGCGATTGCGGCCGTCACACCGGGTAATGAGCAAGCCAAGGGACGGCTCGCACTGGCCACGGCGGTTCACGGGAATCTGTCGGTTGAAATCGAGTACGACGCCAAATCGTATGCCGGCGGCGCCGACGGCCGTATTTTGCTCCAGGTGCAGGGGCCGTCATCCTATGCTTCGGTTTATTACCACCGGTTCGACATGGACCGGTGCGAGGCCGTTTTCGGCGGCACGTTGTCGGGCGGCGCCTCCATCTATGCCTATCGCGAACAGGTGCCCAACAAGGGCAAGTTGCGGATCGCCCGGACCGGTTCGACATTTACGGCCGCCTACTGGCAAAGCGGGTCATGGCGGACCATCGGGACGCGCGATGGATTCACCGACGATGCCGTCATCCGTATCCAATTTCAAAGCACTTCGGCGAATCCCGCGTTTGATTTTCGCGTGACGCGGTTCCACCTCGATGCGGACAGCGCATCCGCGCCGCTGGCGATTTCGGCGCACCCCGAAAGTTGCAACCGGTATGCCGACGAGGGGCCAATCACCTTGAAGGCGGCCGCGACCGGCGGATTCGGCCCCATCAAATACGAATGGTTCCATGATCCCGGATCGGGGCCTGTGCCGGCGGGCACGGGCGATACGCTTACGATCGCGAAGCCTGCCGCGGGGACTTCCGGGAAGTATGTCTGTAAAATATCGGACGCCAACACATCCCTCGAAAGCAAGCCGGCCGTGGTTCGCGTCGGCGAACGGATTCAGTTCACGCAACATCCGACGGGCGGACGCCGTTACGCAGGGGACGGCGCGTTGACGCTGACCGCCGCCGCCAAGGGCGGCGTGGGCCCGTTGTCCTACGCGTGGCGGCATGAAACCGGCGGCGGGACGAAGACGGTTTCGACTGTTGCCTCCTGCACCATCTCCGCGCCCACGGTCGCGCATTCCGGCAAATATTGGTGCGAAGCCACCGACGGACACGACACGGTCAAGTCCAATGCAGCCGAATGGATCGTGGCGGAACGTCCGGGATTTCAAGAGCATCCCGCTCCCGTCAGGCAATATATGGATGGCGGTCCGTTGACCTTGCAGGCGAAGGCCACAGGCGGGCTGGGGATCGTTTCGTACCGGTGGTTCAAGAAAGGCGTGGATGCGCCCGTTTCGACGGATGCGGCATTCACGATACAGACGCCGACGGCGGCGGATGCGGGTTTTTACCGGTGCGAGGTGCGCGACGAACGCGAAACCGTCCAATCCACGGAGATTGAAGTGGTCCTCGCCGACCACTTGGTTTTTGAACAACAACCCGCCAGTGTGCGGCGTTACGTTGACGCGGGCCCCCTGATCTTGCAAGCCGTGGCGAAGGGCGGCTTGGGGCCGGTCGCGTACCAATGGTTTGTCCAAGGCAAGGACGCGCCTGTTTCGACCGAGAATCCCTTTACAATTGCCGCGCCCGTCCCCGCGGATTCGGGCGTTTACTGGTGTGAAGCGCGCGACGAACGCGAAACCGTGCGATCGAACACGGCAGCGATTACCGTCGCGGAACGCCTCGTTTTCCAGCAACATCCCGCGCCGGCTACCGTACCGCAGGAAACCCCGTTGACCTTGCAGGCCGCCACGACGGGCGGACTCGGCCCCGTTTCATATCGCTGGTTCATGCAAGGCAAGGAAACGCCCGTTTCGACGGCGAATCCCTGGGTGTTGGCCGCGCCCATGCCTTCGGATTCCGGCGTCTACTGGTGCGAAGCCCAAGACGAATGCGAGACTGTCCGGTCGAACACCGCCGCTATCCTCGTCGAGCCGAAACCCGTTGCGCCCAATGCCGCCGCGCTCCCGGCGGAACCGAAGCCTTGATCCATGCCGTCAACGTGGGATCGGCGCGCGTGGTCAAGGTGGACGAAGTGGACTTTTCCCGAAAGGGAAAAACTTCATTTCGTCCACGAAATAAGCCAAGAGCCGTATCTAATTCAGTTCTGACGTTCGCGCCGTGGAAGCAGGCTTCGGGAAATCGTATACTTTTCGCGTTGTAATGGAGTTGCGAGGAGTCGAGCCATGGTGAAGTTGGGTTGGCATAGTCTAGGGACGTCTTTCGATTGTCCGTGTGGTATTCGGCACGAGTTGCCGATCGAAGCGTGTTATCTGGGTGAAGGCGCGGCGGCGCGTCTGGCGGCGTTCGCGCGTGAAAAGTGCGGCAAAACGTGCCTGATCGTATCGGACGCGAACACGCGCCACGCCGGCGGCGAGCGGCTGTTGTCGGCGTTGTCCGGAGCGGGCAAGACATGCACGGAGCATGTTTTCGGTTCGGACCCGTTCGAGGCGACGGAAGAGTTGGGCGAGGTTGTCGCGCGGGCGGGCATGGACGCGGATTTCTTCGTGGGGCTTGGTTCGGGAACCCTGTGCGATTTGGCGAAATACGCGGGGCATAAACTCAAACGGCCCACGCTGCTGTATGCTACGGCCGCTTCAATGAACGGTTACACGTCCTCGATTGTCGCGATGAAGATCCGCGGTCTGAAACGGACGAGTCCCGTGCAGCCGGCGCTGGGGGTATTTGCCGACCCGGACGTGGTCGCGACGGCGCCGATCAAGATGGCGGCGGCTGGCGTGGGGGATTTCCTGTCCAAAAACTCGTCGTCGTCGGATTGGTACGCGGCGCATTTTCTGCGCGATGAATACTATTGTTCGCGTCCGGGCGATTTTTTCGAGGGCACGCAGGAGAAACTGCTCGAGGCGGCGCCCCGCGTGGCGCGGCGCGACCCGGAAGCCGTCGGTATTGTGCTTGAAGCGCTGTTGCTGGCGGGATTCTCGATGGTGGTGGCGGGATCGTCCGCGCCGGCATCGGGCGGCGAGCATCTGATTTCGCATTACCTCGACATGAAGCACGCAACGAAGAAGACTCCGAACGATTTGCACGGCGCGCAGGTCGGCGTAGCGACCGTGTACACGCTGGAACTGTGGGAAAAGGTACTGGCGCTGGATCCGGCGCGAATCGATCCGGAGGCGCTGGCCGGTGCGCATCCCGACGACGAAACGATTCACCGGTGGATTGACGCGGATTGGGGTTCGGTTGGGCCGGAAGTCTGGGCGCAATGGCAGCAGAAGACGCGCGACCGCGAGGGGCTTCGCCGCGAGATCGAACGGTTCCGCGACGGTCTTCCCGCGTTGCGCGACGCACTGAAGAAGGAATTGCTGCCATCGGCGACAGTCGCGGAAGCGATCCGGGCGTCGGGCGGCGCCGTTGACGCCGAAGGCCTGTTGGCGCCCGTCGAGGAGTACCGCAACGCGCAACGTTTCGCGCGCTACCTGCGCAACCGGTTCACGATTCTCGATCTGGCGGCGGAACTCGGCGTGACATGATGGGCGCGTGGACCGGCTGCCTGATTGTCTTATGCGGGCAGGCGCTGTCCATGGAGGAAAAGTCCCTGATTGATACCGCGTGGACGGCGATCCTTGCCCATGAACATTACGTCCGGCAACATCGCGGTTATCTTGCCTATCTCGACACGCATGCGGATATCGCGTCCGCCGAGGAAGCATGGATCGCAATCCAGAATCCGGGCGAATTCCGGGCGGAGTTGAAAATCTTTGAAGAGGCGATTCTGGGGGACGAAACCGTTCGCCGGACATGGGACCGCTACACAGAGACGCTCGTGCGGGACGACATATTACGCGCGAAAGAAGATGCCTGGTGCCGGGCGGTCCTGGCTTCGGAGATCGTCCGGACCCACGGCTGTGCGGGGGTGTTCTGGCTTCAATCCCATGCGGGGGACGCGCTTCGTTTTTTCGAAAACCCGGCCCGGCCGGTTTCAGTGCCGGAACTGTTCTATCCCCTGCGAACTTGGCTTGCCGGGCATCCGCGCGTGCGCGATGAGTGGCGCGATGCGTTTCGGAAACTGTACGAATGCACCGCTGCCCACGATTCCGTTTTCCCGTGGTGGAACATGGGTGCGCCCGAATATCAACAACTTTTCGCTCGTCTTGCGCGGCGCCCGCCCGATTTCTGGGCATGGCGGCGGCAGGCGCTGGCGTGGGCCGTCGAACCCCGGGCGCGCGACTGGGCGCGCTACTGGCGCGGATGCGTCCGCCGCGACCCGGTGCTGTCGGATCGGTATGCGGCCTATGTGTTGTTTCTGCGCGAACGTCCTGCATGGAGGGACGCGGCGGATCGGGCATGGGAAGCGAAATTTGGCCCCGTGCCCGCGTGGCCGCCCGTCGGCGATCCGCCGGCATTGGAACCCGTTGAATCTCCTAAGCGGCCTGTTGTTCCGCGGAAGGAACCCGATTCCGGTCCGCCGCATCGGCCCGACAAACCCGGGGTGACCATGCCGTCCATGCCGTCCATGCCCGAAAAGCCAAAACTGAAAGAACCCGCTGATTCGCGTTTCAAACGCCAGGAGTTTGAAACGCCCCGTCCAGCCGCCCCACAATAACCGTTTGCGGGAATCCGTTGCAGGCCCGCCGGAGTGCAGGAAATGCGTGGAGGAAAAGCCGTTCGTTGGTTGGTTGGGATTGGCTGCTTGGCGCTGGCCTTGCCGGTATACGGCGAAGTGCGCGTCGGCATTGTGCAGGACGGAGCATGGCCCGACGGCGACGAAGTTCGCGCCGTCTTTCAGCGCGAGATAGAATATCTCAATAAAAAGGAATTTGGCGTCGTTTGCCCTGCCGAATGCTATGTTGTCGCGGATGGGACATGGGACGGCGTGGACGCGGCGCTGAACAAGGCTTTCGCAAATCCGTCCGTTGACATCGTGATAGCGCTGGGTCCGATTGGGTCGGCCAATGTGTGCCGGCGGACGATGCTTTCCAAACCGGCGATTGCTCCGATGGTTATGGATGCCGAAGCACAGGGCATTGCCATTGTGGACGGCGCCAGCGGCAAACCCAATCTCATGTTCATGGCATCGCCCGCGCCGTTCAAACGCGACCTGAAAGCCTTTCGCGAACTGACGCCGTATCGGCGCGTGGCCATCCTTGGAAGCCGGTTGCTGTTCGATGCCGTTCCCGTGTTGCGCGACGGCTGTCTTGCCGCGGCGGAATCCCTGGGCGTTGCGGCGGACATCGTGCCCGTAAATGATTCGATTCCCGAAGCGGTCGCGGCCCTTCCGTCCGGCGTGGACGCCGTGTATATCGGCCCGCTGCTTCAACTGTCCGGCGACGCCGTTGAACAACTGGCGCGATGGCTCATGGATCGCAAACTGCCGAGTTTTTCCTTTGCCGGACGTGGGGACGTTGAGCGCGGCATTCTTGCGAGCGTGAATCCGCCACTGGACACGGTGCGCCTCGCCCGCCGCGCGGCGCTACACATTCAACGGCTACAGATGGGCGAATCGGCGGAAAAACTGCCGGTGTTGTTCACGCGTGACGAGAAATTGACTGTCAACATGGCCACGGCGCGCGCCATTGAAGCGGCCCTTCCCCGGGCGATTCTCATCGAGGCGGAACTTCTGAACGAACAGGCCGCCAACGTTGATCGTCGCGTCAATTTGTCCGAAGCGGTTGCCGGCGCGCTGGCGTCCAATCTCGAAATCGAGGCGGGCGCGCACAAAGTCGCCGCGGGCAGGGAAAACATCCGCGACGCGCGATCGAAGTTGTTGCCAAAAATTGAGGCGGATTTGGCCGATGTGCGGCTCGACAAGGATCGCGCCGCCGCCAGCGCCGGCATGTTTCCGGAGCGGTCGCTCACGGCGACCCTGTCGTTTACGCAGGTTATCTTCGCCGAGCAGGCATGGGCGAATCTCGACGCGCAGAAACTCCTGCAGAAAGCGCGCGAATTCGAATATGAACGCGCGAAACTCGACCTGGCGCTCGAAGCCGCGAAGGCGTATTTGAATGTATTGCGGGCGAAGACCGGCGAACGGATTCGCAAGGGCATTCTGCGGATGTCGCGTTCGCACCTTGAACTGGCCCGCGTGCGCAAGGCGGCCGGCGTCGGAAATCCAATAGAACTGTTCCGCTGGGAAAATGAGATAGCAAAAGCCAAGAAAGCCGTCATCGAATCCGAGGCGTTGCGGCAGGCCGCCGAACTTGCACTTAATCGCCTGCTGCATCGTCCGCTCGAGGAGACTTTTCTGACCGAGGACGTTAGCCCGGACGACACGCGGCTTGCGGGCGGGAACAGTCCGTTGGCGCGTTACCTTGCGGACGACCGCACTTTTGCGGCGTTCCGCGATTTTTTGGCCCGGGAAGGTCTCGCGGCATCGCCGGAACTGCACCAAATGGACGCGGGCATCGCGGCGCAGAAACGCGGACTCCTCTCGGCCCGGCGCGCCTATTTCATGCCCGTTATCGGCCTGCACGGCGAAGCCGGACGCATTCTCGAAGAGGACGGCGAAGGCGTCAAACCGCATTTTCCGTTGTCGTTGTTCCTGAAATATCCGGATGAAAAAGAATGGGATCTTGGAATCAAGGCGTCGTTGCCCCTCTATGCCGGTGGCGCGCGCAAGGCGGCCGTGGGCAAGGCCCGGGAAACGCTCGCGCAACTGACGATCGATCGCGAGGCCATCGCCGAAAAAATCGAGCAGCGCATTCGATCCCATGCCATTGCGGCGCGTGCCGGAAACGAAAACATCGAACAGACCCGCGCCGCCGCCGAGGCTGCGCACAAGGCCCTCGATCTGGCGGCGGACGCCTACGCACAGGGCGTGGCGTCTCTCGTCGAACTGATAGACGCGCAAACCGCGGCCAACGTATCGGACGATCTGGCCGCCAATGCCGTCTTTGACTTCCTGATCAGCGTCATGGAAGTCCAGCGCGCCGCCAACGCGTTCGTGTTCTTCATGACCGACGAGGACCGTCAGGCGTGGCGCGAACGCCTCGAAGCCTATGTCGCGGAACGAGAGACAGCGGGGCGCTGATCGACTATGGACCCACGCGAGCGGGAACTATGGAAAAGCATCGCCGACGCGGCGGGACTGGTGGGCCAACTCGGCGCTTCGATAGCGGCGCCGATAGTCCTCTGCGCGGTCGCGGGCGTATATCTTGACCGATGGCTTGGCGCGCGCGGCATCGCGACATTCGGGATGATTGTCCTTGGACTTGCCGCGGCCGGCTATTCGGGATACCGGATGATCGCCGCCGTATTGCGCGACAAGCGTGGTCCGTGATTTCGGCAATACATGCTGACATGAGAGTACCGAATTCTCGAACTTTGTTACAGGCTGCAATTACCCGAAAAGTGTTGTTTTTCCGGTTGAACGGATTACAGAATCGTATTGAAGCATTGAATGTGGAGTCCCAACAGGAGCAGAAACAAGGGCAAGTGTGTGGGACAGGCTGTCCAGCCTGTCCGTCCACGGACATGGCGGGGCTTCGGAAAAGACAGACCGGACAGTTTGTCCTGCGTTCCGCACCCGAAAGACTCCCTATGCGCGTTCAGGGCAGGTGAATACAAACAAGAACTCGGTACTCTCAATCTGTTGAAAGCCTTGGATTTTTCCCATGGTCGTTATGGACTGGATGGACACAATAAAAAGTCCACCATGTCCTCATTGCCCATAAACTGGACTGACGAGTTTTTTTAGGACAACGATGGTTATGCTTATGATGACGTGCTTGTTGCTTTTCCAATCGGCGGGCGCCGGTTTCGCCGAAGAAGCCATACTGCCGCATGGGAACGCCGCCCCGGCCCTTGCCGCCCGCCACTTCCCGGATCGCGTACATGAGTTTGTGTGGCGGAACTGGACCGTCGTGGCCCCGGACAAATTGGCCCGGCTCCTCGGCGCTTCCGTCGGAGACATCACGGCGCTGGCCGTGTCCATGGGCTTGCCTCCCGACCCCGCTGTCTCGCCGGAAATGCAGACGCGGGGGTATATCGCCCTTATCCGGCGCAACTGGCATCTTCTGCCCTACGAACAGTTGCTTGAACTACTCGACATGACACCGGAACGCCTGTCGGTCATGCTGCGGGAGGAGGACTTCCTATGGATCAAATTGGGCCGCGTCAAACCCGCATGCAAACCGATCCGTTATCAAGCGCCAGACGAAGCCACGCAATGCCGGGCGGCGGAAATACGCCGCGTGGTCGAGGAAGATTTCGGCGAGGCGATTCGCGGTCCAGCGGAGCCGCGCTTCGATTTTGTTCGGCAACTGAGAAATTCAGGGACAGACACCGAATTTCCGGGAAATTCGGTGTCTGTCCCTGAATTTCTGCGGCTTGTGTATTCCTATGTCGCGGTATACGGCGATCCGCTGATGAACCCCGGATTGAATCCCTATCCCGACGGCCTGTTGCAGCGGCTTGCCGCGGCAGGGATCAACGGCGTCTGGATCCATGTTCTTCTGCGGGACCTTGCGCCGGGCGGCGCGGTGTTTCCCGAGTTTGGGGCCGGGCACGAGGAGCGGCTGGCGAATCTCCGCGCGCTGGTCGAACGGGCCGGGAAATTCGGGATCGGCGTATATCTCTACATCAACGAGCCACGCGCAATGCCGGATTCCTTCTTCAAGGATCGCGCCGAACTGCGCGGTGTCCGGGAAAAGGAACTGACGGCGCTGTGCACCTCGCATCCGGCGGTGCGTCAGTGGATGGGCGATGCGCTGGCCCATGTTTTCCGTGAAGCGCCGGGATTGGGCGGCGTCTACGCGATCACGGCATCGGAAAACCTGACCAACTGCGCATCGCACGGCGACTGGCGATCCTGCGATCGCTGCAAGGATCGCACCGATGCGGACATCCTGGCCGAAGTGGTCGAAACCATCGAGGCCGGTGTGCATCGTGGCCATGGCGGGGCCCATGTGCTTGTGTCGGATTGGGGATGGCGCGGACACGGCGATGCGCGGGACATCATTCCGCGCCTGCCGAAATCCGTGTGTCTGATGTCGGTGAGCGAATGGAGCCTGCCCATTGAACGCGGCGGGATCAAGAGCGCCGTCGGCGAGTATTCCATTTCGTCCGTCGGGCCGGGACCCCGCGCGTTGCTGCACTGGAAGACCGCCCAGGAGGCCGGACTGAAAACGGGCACGGAAATCCAATTCAACAATACCTGCGAAATCGCCAGCATTCCGTATTTGCCCGTGATGGATCTGGTTGCCGAGCATTGCTGCAATCTGCGCGCACAGGCCCAACTTAGCGCGATGCTGATCGGCTGGACGATGGGCGGCTATCCCTCGCCGAATTTCCAACTTGCCCGGCGGTTGAGCCTGATGTCCGTTCCAGACGCCGCCCAGGCGCTGGACGAACTGGCGCGGGATCGTTTCGGCATGGAGGGCGCCCCGCATGCGCGCAAGGCATGGACGATTTTGAGCGACGCCTTTCGGCAGTATCCGTTCCACATCAGTGTGGTCTATACCTCGCCGGTCCAATGGGGAGCGGCCAATCCGTTATACGCCGAAAGAACCGGTTACTCGGCCACGATGTGGGGGATTCCCTACGACGACCTTGACGGTTGGCGCGGTCCTTATCCGCCGGACGTGTTTGCGGCGCAGTTTGAAAAAGTCGCCGAAGGGTGGCGGAGGGGGATGGTGGAATTGCAGGCGGCTATGGAAAAAACACCGCCCGAGAAGCGCAATGAGGCCGAATCGGATTTGCGGCTGGCGCGAGCGGCGGGCATCCATTTTCAGTCCGTGGCCAACCAGGCGCGGTTCGTCTTCGCGCGTAACGCACTGGCCGATCCCAAGACTCCCGACGACGATCGCCTGCGGTTGAAAACCGAAATCAGGCAATGCCTGGAATCCGAGATTGATTTGGCCCGCCAACTTTTTGCGCTTGCACAAAAAGACTCGCGCATCGGCTTCGAGCCCTCCTGCCATTATTTCTACCTGCCGCTCGATCTCGTCGAGAAAGTTGTCAACTGCCGCTGGCTGATCGCGCATTTTGGCGAATAGCCGCGTATCTTCGCGGAATAGGCGATCAGGCGCCGGTTTGGCAACCCGGCGTTTGAAAAGCCGCGCACCGGTTGTTACCATGCGGCGCATGAGTGCTCTTGCGTACACAAGCGAGAAACAGGGCGATCCCTGGCGCATCGTGCCCGATTTGCTGGCAAGCCGCGGGCTTCTTCGCGACGTGGTGTGGCGCGAATTGCGCGCGCGCTACCGCAACGCGATGATGGGGTTCCTGTGGGCGGTGGTGCAGCCGGTCCTGATGATGGCCATTCTCCTGTTTGTGTTCGGTTATCTTCTCGGCGACATCATGCAGGCCCGCGGACTGCGCAGCGAGCGGCCCTCGGCGGTGTTTCTGCTGTGCGGGCTGGTGCCGTGGCAGTTTCTGGCGGTTGCGCTGGCCTGCGGCACGCATTCGCTCATCGAAAGCCAGGAACTGATCAAGAAAGTCTATTTTCCGCGCGAGATCATCCCGCTGGCGGCCGTCGTCAATTGTCTGGTGAATTTTTTTGTTGGATTTGTGACGTTGCTTGTTTTCATTATTGTGCGCGACGGTGTTTCCGCGTTGGGCGCGGGGCTTTTTTGCGTGCCATTTATTTTCGCGATTCAATTCATGCTGGTCCTTGGGCTTGCCCTGCTGCTGTCGGCGCTGAACGTCCATTACCGGGACGTTGGCTACATGGTGGATGTTGTCCTCGCGTTTGGCTTTTACGCGACACCGATTTTTTATCCGTTGGGCATGGTGTCGTCCCGGCTTGACGGTTTCCTGTTCAACCTGTACATGCTCAATCCGATGGCGAATCTTGTCACGGCGTACCGGCAGGCCCTGCTGGACAATGTGTTTCCGGAACCCATGCTGCTGTTGCGGCCCCTTGTTGTTGCCGTCCTCTGCCTGCTGATCGGCGCCGTCGTGTTCCGGCGCAACGCCCCAACCCTTGCGGATTACTTGTGATGCCGTTGATCGAAGTCGAGAATGTCGGAAAGTCATTTCGCGCGCGGGGCGGACCGGGCATGTTGCTGGCGCGCGGCGGATTCGTCAATCTCTTTCGCCGCCGCCGTTCGGAAACGATTACCGCGCTGCAAGATATTTCGTTCACCGTGGAACCCGGCGAGGCTGTGGGCATCATCGGCGCAAACGGCAGCGGCAAGAGCACACTGCTCAAACTGCTGGCCGGCGTGACCGTTCCGACGACCGGCCGCGTCAACGTATACGGCCGCGTCGCGTCCCTGTTGGAATTGGGCGCGGGATTCCACCCGCTGCTCACGGGCCGCGAGAACGTGTATCTCAATGCGCGCATCCTCGGCGTGGGGCCCGCGCAGGTCAACCGCGTCTTCGACGAGATTGTCGCCTTCTCCGGCATTGGGGAATTTCTCGACAATCCCGTGAACACCTATTCGAGCGGGATGTTCGTGCGGCTCGGATTCGCCGTAGCGGTGCATACCGATCCCGACGTGTTTCTCGTGGACGAGGTCCTTTCCGTCGGCGACGAGGAATTTCAGCGCAAATGCCGGACGCGCATCGGCGAACTGCGCGAACAGGGCAAGACCATCGTGTTCGTTTCGCACGATCTCGGCATCGTGAACTCGTTGTGCAACCGCGTCGTGCTGCTGAGCAAGGGCCGGATGATTGTGCGCGAATCGCCCAAGGCGACGATTGATTTTTATCTGCGCCAGATCGGTCGTGACATCGGCATCCACACCTTCCGCGGGGATTCGCTCGAGGCGATTCAATGCCATGGGCGGGTGTCCGTTTTTCAGGATCAGCGCGAAATCAGCGCGCCCAGCGGGTTTCAGATGCAGATCGAATCCATGGGACAATGGCATCTGTCGTCCGGCGGCGACTGGATCGTTGATCGGCGCGAGCCGAGCCGCTGCGTGGCCCACGGGCGCATGGCGCGCCTTCCCGTGACCCTGCATTGGGACCTCCGCATCGAGGACAGCCGGCTCGTTTGGAACGCCGCGATGGAGTGCGATCGCGACGTGGACATACCGTCCCTGGCGCTGAACTGTCTTCTGCCGCCCGCGCACACGCGATGGATGTACAACGGCGTAATGGGCCTGTTTCCGAACATCCTGCCGGGCGACCTTGGCTGGACAAGCGCCGTGCCTTCCGACATGAGTTGCCGGGAAGCCGCCGTGCTGCCGCCGGAAAACAGCCCGCTGCGGCCCGTTCTGGCCCGCTTGGACAGCCCCCTGCCCTACTTTTGCCTGAATCTGAGCAATACCGACTATGTGACCGGCGCGCGGGCCCTTCAAGCCCAAGCAACCCTGCCCGGTACGGCGGCCACGTTTGCCGCAGGCCGCCATGAATTGTTGACGCTCACGCTGGACTTCGGCCAGACCGCCGACACGATAGGTGAATGGGTTGACGCGCGGCTTGCCCAGCGGACGATCGTCCAAGGTCCCCTGAAGGCACGTTTCGACGCCGGCCGGATTCGCATCGCCCACGACGGGGAAGAACTCACGGCGTTCCTGCATTTTTATGCCTCGATGCTTTTCGGGGCCATGTGGAACGATAGCACGGCGCTGCATTGGCATTCCCCCCGGCGGACCGGCCAGCGCATCGAGGTGACGGGTGAATCGCGCCGTTTCCCCTACCGCCAGACGTGGGAAATCGAAGCGGCGCCGGAAGGCGTGGCGGTGCGCATCATCCTGCATGTGGACGAACCCATGGACGTGGACGAATATCACGCCAGCATCGTGCTGCGCCCCGAATATTCGCACTGGGAAACCGATCACGAAAGCGGGGCCTACCCCGATTTTGTACAAGGGCTGGCCGACTGGCGCCACGCCAACCGGATCTATGCGCCGGGCCGCCAAGCGACCGCCTTGAGTTCTTCGCTGCCTTCGATTACGCTTGCAACGACAACGGATGAAACGGCTTTTCACATGACGGCCATCAACACCGGCTACCATGAGAATGCGCGGGTCTTGCAGGCCCTTCACAGTCCCGGCGGCGGCCAGATGCACTTCGACAAAGGCGACCGTGTCTATTTCGAGGGCCTGATTACTGTCAATCCGAACCGGCGGGCAACCGCCCCGAGTGCCGAAACATGACGTTCAAAAAGACGAAAAAACGAGTCCTGACGCGCCGCGGCGTGATGTGGCTGGGCCAAACCTGCAACCAACGCTGCTACTTCTGCTACTTTGTCGCGCACATCACCAACTGCGACGACAAGATGCACGATTTCATGGCGCTGGACAAGGCGAAACGGATTTGCAAAACCCTGCGGGACTACTACGGCAACACCGCGATAGATATCCAAGGCGGCGAACCGACCATCTACCCCGATATCTTCGAGTTGATCCGCTATTGCCGCGACATCGGCCTGTACCCGACGCTCATCACCAACGGCCTAATCCTCGGCCGGCCGGGCGCGATCGAAAAATACCGGGACGCCGGCCTTCGCGATTTCCTCGTCAGCCTCCACGGGCATGAAACGATCCACGACGAGGTCGTCGGCGTGGACGGCGCCTACGCCAAAATCCTCGCCGCCATCGGGCGCATGCGCGAAACGGGCGTTCCGTTCCGGTTCAACTGCACCATGTCGAAACCGGTCATTCCCGTCATTCCGAAGATTGCGGAGAAGGCCGTCGAATACGGCGCCTACGCCGTCAACTACATTGCGTTCAACCCGTTCGGCAACCAGGAACAGGGCCGCCGCACCCGCGAAAACGTCGGCCGCTACTCGGACATCAAGCCCTATCTGGCCGAGGCGATCGACCGGCTCGAAGAGGCCGGCATCGAAACCAACGTCCGTTACCTCCCGCTGTGTATGGCCGAACCGCGCCACCGCAAGAATTTCTACAACTACCAGCAACTTTCCTACGACACGCACGAATGGGATTTCGCCAGCTGGCTATGGACCATGATGGCGCCCCAGATGATGAAGGAAGGCGGCGTCGCCCCCGTGTTCCCCATCGGCTTCGGCGCGCGCAAGATTTACACCTGCAACGGGATCGTCCTGCGCGACCGCTACGAGGCGGGCGATGTGAAAACGCGATTCAAGTACGCCGTCCAACGAACCGTCGCGCGCGCCGACCAAGCGCTCCGCGGCAAGGAGGCGCTCTGCCGCAAGGAGGCCCGCGAACGCGCCGCCAACGAATGCCGGTATCAATATCATGAAGCCTGCCGGTCGTGCCATGCCCGAAACATCTGCGACGGATTCCACGGCGACTACGTCGAAATGTTCGGTTCGGCCGAGGCCGCGCCCATTGACGACATCCCCCTTACCGACGATCCCACCTTCTTTATCCGCGAACAGGAAAAAACCGTCGAGCCCGAAGACGAAGCCTGGGCGCTCTAACGGGTTTTTACCCACTCATACGCTCTGCGAAAAGTACCCCAGACGCCGTGGGCGCGATAGACTCTGGCCAAACGGGCTGGAAGATTGCGAACACCCCCTTGTTGCCGCGAAATAAGACGTTCCTGTTCTTTCTGTTCACGGTCCAGCACGGATCGTCGGATTTGTTCCGTTTGCCATCTCAGATGCGATGGGCACCATTGGCAGTATTGCGGGAGATTTCCCATTAGCGCATCTTCCCGGAGGCGCGTCATATACGATCCTGTCCATGTTTCCGACAGGGTTTGTTTTCTGATATTACCGGCGTTTACATCCCAAAAAGCGCAACAAGGCCCCACATATCCTTGGGGAAGAATCGTTGCTGTCAGCCAGGGTTCAAAGCAAGAAGCCGCCGCAATCCGGCTTGGGCCGAAACCGTTTCGATTCGGTTGGGCCTCTTTTGTCCGAACCGCCTCCCCGGACAACAGATGCTGCGCGTTCGTGCCTATGCCTTTTTCTTGGCAGCGCCGGTGCAGATTTTCCAACAATTCAGGAAGCGCCGTCATTTGTTCGGGGGTTAGGATCAGTGATTGGCTCTGTTCGCTTTGTGCCTGAAGCGCTCCCAATCCGAAACTTGACGGCATCATTTCCTCCACGATTTCGAACATGGCATCCAAATGATCCGCATTGTTTCGCATCAACACCATGTGAATGTCTATGACAGGCTGCTTTTTTCCTGTTTCGCGGCGTATTCGGGCGAGGGTACGCATATTGGCCATGGTGCGTTCAAAAGATCCCTCGCCCCGTATCGCGTCGTTGATTTCGGGCGAGGGGCCGTCCAGGCTGAAATCAATGCGTTCCCACCCGATATCCACCAGGCGCCGAAGCAGAGGTTCTTTGAACAATGTCCCATTGGTGAAGAGCCCACCGTTCATTCCTCGTTCCCGAATACGCATACACATCTGCTCGACAAGGCCGGCGCGAACCAGCGGTTCTCCGCCGCCTCCGATGGACCATTCGCGCACGCCCATGTCGGCCGCCTCGTCTACCAGGCGAAGCAATCGGCTGTCCGGAATCTCGTCTGAATAGTCAAGCGCCCCGTATTCGTTTTCGGCCCATCGCTGCCAGCAAATACCACAACGCAGATTGCACCTGTTCGTGGGGAAAACGACCATTTGCCAAGGGCCGGGCGTCTCTCCGTGTTGCCAACGGAGCAGACGCGCCGCTTTGGAGTCTTCATCGTTCACAACGTTGTGTTCCTGCTCTTGTTTCGACTGTCGCGGAAATCCGAATGCTATTATCAATCAGAGGAAGACTTCTTCCATGCGGAACTCCGGTTCGAAGACGCCGAAAATACGCGACGGAACCGCCACGGAATAAAAGCGCTGCTGGCACTTCCGGCACTGTGCCGGCGCCTTGTTCATCAAATGCAGCATGCGCATGCGTCTGTACGGTTTTCCGAACCAAATTTCCTCGAAGGTTTGTGTTTTAAAATCCCCCATGACGTACTGGGGCGCCCAGCAACAGGTGCACATTTCGCTGTTTGCCTTGACAAACGGAAGCCGCCACAGCTCGATACACGTCAGGACGGTCCCGTCGTCCGGCTTTTCGATTTTGATGCCGCCCCAATCCCCCGGAATCGTGACTTCAATCTTGTCGGTGCCAAGCGCTTTGAGCGCCGACAATTCCCGCCAAATTTCTTCTTCCGACATGCTGGCTCCGAGGGCTTGATCGCGCAAATCGGAGCCATCGGCCAATGTAAGCGGTCCTGTATATTCCGGGTAGGTGCACATGTCCGCCAAGTGAAGCCTTACGACCCCGCGCTGCTCCAGGGTGGTTATCAGGTCTGGAATATCGGGAAGGGTATGTTTCATCATGACGCAGCAGGCGGTGATTTTCGGATGATCCACGCCCGCGCGCTGCTTCGCCTCGTTTAGTTTGTCCAGATTGGCCAGAAAACGTTCAATGTCGCCGTTGCGGCGAATATCGGCATACCGCTCGGGATGAGCCGTTTCGATGGAAACAACCACTTCCGATAAACCGGCTGCCACAAGACGATTCGCCATCTCATCAGTCAGCAACAACAAATTCGTGTTGAAATTCGTGCGAAAACCCTGGCGGCAGGCAAATTCGATCATGGGCACGATTTCTTTATTGAGCAGTGGTTCGCCCGTGCCTTGGATTGTAACCAGCTCGACGCTTTTGGGGAGTTGCGATATAACCCGTTTGAATTCCTCGAGCGTCATGTCTTTCGTTTTGTCGCCGTGATAGAACTGCGTCAGGGCGCACATCACACAGCGAAGGTTACAACGGCGGGTCGGCTCCATTTGCATTACCGGCGGAAAAACGGGGTCGTGGCACCATGCATAGGCCATGGCTTTTGCGGGCGCGGGCAAGAGTTTCCAAGCCCGGTATTGCATGGCTTTTTTCAATTGCGCTTGAATAAATCTCTTCATGGATACAACGTTTCCGAGCTGGCAATCACTAATCAAACCGCAGTCTATCGCCGGTGAATATCCCATTATGTCAGGCCGGCTTTCCCGCTTCAACAACAACAGGCGAATCGTCATCTCCGCCGACGGTGTGTATTCAACGATCCCCGATTGGCAGGCCGATGCGAAGCAACGCGACGCGTGCGGACATGTCCCCTTGCCAAACTTCAAATACTTTTTATTCATGTTTGAGCGTACCGAGTTCTTGAGACAAAGGGATGAGAATTTCCTCGAAGATTGGCATTTTCGGGCAATTCCATGTCGGATCGGGCAACGAGATCTTGTGTTGAAATTGAAAATGGCCGCTTGGTAGCGCCGATTTCCCAATCGGCATGTCGTGTTTCAGCAAGCCGATTTGGAAATCGGCGTTACATTCCGAGACCTTCACGACTCCGAGAACACGGTACTCTCAAGTTCATGCTTTTTCTGTCGAAATGCGGCCTGCACGGCATGAAACATACCCGGCGGAATCGTAAAGGCGGGGCGTGGACGAGGGCAACGGGTGGTTACTGAGATGCGATAAACGATTCCATCAAGTCGGTTGCTGGTCCTGCGGTTTTTTTATTCAACGCATTTTCCACGTGTTCCGCCAAGACACCCGCGGCTTTTTTATGGCCGCTGTCGTTCCAATGCACGGAAGGGCGGGATACATAATCGCTTCGCTCCAAACAATCCCTGAGTTCGACATACTCGATGCCGAGGGAATCGAACAACGAAACGGCTGCCTGATAAGTCCTGGAGGGCGTTTTCAGGTCGTCAATATGCGGAATGATCAGTGCAATCAGGCGCGCGGGTTGCCCTTCGACATAATCGCGGATTTGAGCCAGCAGATCGGCTGTTTCCATCCCGCCGCGCAGGGTGCGAATCAATTCCGAATCGCCGGGGCTTTCGACGGCATTCTGTTCGCGGGAGACCTCCCGCCGGACGAGTGGAGCCAACCATTGTTGCCCGCTGCGCGCCACGTTACAAAATTGGAGGAAGACCCGCGAGGCCGACAGCCGTTCCGAAAGCGGATGGGCGCGCCAGTAAGCCTCCACGGGACTTAGCGTCCGAATGCGTCCGTCTCCCATATCCTCGTAACGCATAATGAAATTGGGGCTGTCCTCGAAAATATAGTACATACTCATGGGATACATGTTGTCGTCGAAATCGTTCATGAAAAAGCCGAGTATCACAAACTGCGGGCGCAAAAGGGGAGCATACGTTTTCAGAGATAACAGTTCCTGCTTCTGCCCGATTCCGGGAATGGCCGTATTCCAGACGACGACATTTCTTTCCGCCTTCAGCCGCTTTTCAAAAAGGGCAACGTAACTATTCGCATACGAGGACGCCTGGACGCCCCAAGTGAACGAGTCGCCGATCGCCAGGATGCGGATCTCCGCATCGGCGCATGCCTCCACGGTAAAATCGGTCGCGCCGACAAAGCCGTTACGGTTGATGGGCCAATTCGGATTGCTCCATTCGCGGGCGATATAACGACTCCCCGTAACCGGGCTGAAATCCCACCAGGAAACCAATTTCGGCGTCTTCCATCGGAAATGGAAGGAAGAATGGATGCCCAAATCCGCCAGCACCAATTCCATTGTCCCAAAACAGGCGACGCATGTGGCGGCAAGAAGCAGGAGACTCGATGGATGTATCCGGCGTTTCAACGCAAAAAGCAAAGTCCCCGATCCGATCAACGCCAAGCCTAGGCCCCACCCCGAGGCGGGAAACAGATAATCGTCTATCGCTGGGAAGCGGCCGTACAGAAACGAATAGCCGGCGGGGCTGCACACAAGCCCCGCAAGAACAAGCAGGACGGCAAGACCACCGGTCGTCCGTGACGGCCATTTATGTTGGTGTGGATTCTGAAAAGACAGGTTTTCAGGCGCGTTCGCCATTCTTGTTTTCCATCCCATGCGCACACAAAAAACAACCGAGATGTTGAAATCTCACCTTCCTTCAGGGGCCCCGATGTTCAGATCCTTCACCAGTTGCATGGCCACGGTCTCATGTGTCCGGGGAACCGGATGCGAATCCGCATAAAAAAGATCCCAGTCGGCATTCGGAGCAAGTTCCCGGTAATCAAGGCATTGTAGACCAGCGGCGCGCAGGTCGTCCGCAACACAATGTCCCCATGCATTCCCATGCCTTGGATATATCAATACATAGAAATCCGAACCGGGAAACTGGCGCCGGAATACGAGGTCCATTTCTTTGATAATCGTTTCCATAAGCGGGTAATAGCGTGTCGGGGTTGGCGGAATGTCCACGTTCAAATAGGAAATGGTGTGGCTCTTCAGCAAGCGATCGTAGATCCACGTTCGCCAGGGATGGGCGGTGCGAAACGAACCCATCCATTGCAACCGGCCGTCGTGGATTTCGTAGCAGGCTTGGTCGCGGCCCCAGAATACACGCATGCTGCCGGCAACTCTTCGCGCGATGTCGTCCATGTAAACGAAAACACCGAAACCCCGTTCCTGTGGAATTTCCCGCCGAAGACGCCCGTCCGTCATCATAAACAGCATGCCGTTTGGTCCGTGGCCGGGAATTCCGTAGTTGTACGGCATGTATTTGGGTGCATATTTCCCCGTGTAAAACGGCAAGGTCTCGTCGTCGTTCACGCCCTCTCCAAACGTGAATGAGCATCCCAGAAACACGGCAAAAAAAGTCTGATCGCCCGCATTGTCCACGGGCGTTGCCCGGCGTCCGTATTTGTCGCTCGAATAGGTTGCGCGCCAGATTATTTCACTATCCTTTTTCATGGTGGCGGCGACATGCCTATCGGGAAGAAGTCTGCAACCAAACAGGGGTGTATTTTTTAGCAATGGAATATTCCAACTGGGTTCCGATCCAGTCGGATTGTGTCGCAAGTGGTGCAGCGAAGCAAAGAAACACTCGACCAAGACAACCGGCAGCACGGCGCCCATCGTAATCAACAGAAGGCCCGTCAGCAGGCGTTGTCGCGCAAGGGCGCCGGCGGATGCCCTGACGGTCCTGATTATCAGGCCATGAATATGCCGATTGTTTCGTGTCATGCCGCGTGCGCATACCCTGTATTGCGAAAAGCCTATCGCGATTCGATTGCAACGCGCAACCTCGCCGGTCGCGTTTGAGCGTTCCGTCCTCCTGTGGTAGGCTTGAACGTGGACAGATTCGATCGTTCCCGCGCATCGGGCGGCGCCCATGCCGCCTTTTCCGGGGACAGGAGATTTCGATGAAAGACGCGATTTTTTTCCGCGGCATGATGCCGATTATGCCGACGGTTGTCACGGAATCCGGCGCGCTGGACGAGGCCGGCCAGCGGCGCGTTGTCGAGTATTGCCTGCAATGCGGCGCCGTGGCCATCGGCCATTTCGGCTATGCTTCGGAATTTCACATGTTGTCGGAAGAACAACGGCGCCGGCTTACCGGATTGATAGTGCGGGAGGTCGCGGGCCGCGTGCCGGTATTCATCGGCGTGGCGGCGCCGGCCGTCCATATCGCCGTCGAATATGCGCGGCAAGCGGCGGATCTCGGCGCGGACCTGATCATGGCGACGCTGCCCTATATAGATGTGCCCGATTCCGATGGCGCGTTCGCCTATTATCAAGCCCTTTCGGACGCGTCGCCGTTGCCGATCATCGTGCAGGACGCGGGCCACTGCGCGCCGGTGTTGACTGCGGACTTCATGCTGCGCATGCACCGGGAAATCGAAAACATCCGGTATGTGAAGGCGGAAGGCGCCCGTTTCCTCGACAAGGCCGCCGCCCTGATTGCGGGATCGGGGGGAACGCTTCCGGTCATCGGCGGCGCCGGCGGCAAACATCTGATTCACATGCTGCGGCTGGGCGTCACCGCGTTCATGACCGGCACCGAGGCGCTCGATTTGCACGGCGGGGTGGTCCGCGCCTATCTCGCGGGCGACGAGGCGGAGGCCGCGCGTCTCTATTTCGAGCGCGTGCTGCCCTACCTCGTGTTCTACCTCGACCACTCCAAGGAATTGCTCAAGGAAATGCTCCATCGCCGGGGCCTCATTGACTCGCCCGCAATGATCGCCCCCGCCGGCGTCGCGCCCATGAGCGAAACCGAGCGCCGCGAATTTGACTGGATTCTCAAGCGGATCGGCTTCGATCAAGATCCCCGAAAGACATTTTCGTAACAAGGATTTCCTGGCCTCGCTTCCGGTTTGTTGTTCTTTTTCATGCAAGAACGCATTCCGCCGGAACCGGCTGCCGCACGACGGCCTATTTTGTAAATTAGAGCTACTCCACCCGATCTGCCGGTGAGAATCCATCAGGCTCCACCGTTCCAGCGGCATTTCGCGTGTTCGTGCTCGTAATCGTGCGCGAAATCGTAATCGAATCATCGAAAACGCTTGATGGAGCGCTGCGGTGATGGGACAGTGCTATCCTCACACTTTATTGTTGGTCGCAACGTATTCAACCGGCGAGGACAAGTCTTTCCGATCTAGTGCGATTACGATTTCGGGCAAGAGTAAGAGCAAGAGCAAGAGCAAGAGCAAGAGTAAGAGCAAGAGCAAGAGCAAGAGCAAGAGCAAGAGGAAGAGCAAGAGCAAGAGTAAGAGCAAGAGCAAGAGCAAGAGGAAGAGGAAGAGTAAGAGCAAGAGCAAGAGGAAGAACTTACTGGCCTCTTTACGCTGCCTTAGTCAAGTCACCAGTTCTACTGGTGGTGACTGACTGCCTCTTGCGGGGAAGGCCGGGCATCGAGGGCGGGAGCGATATAGGGATTGAGCGATTCGGCGACGATGTGGGCCTTGATTGGGACGGCGTCAAACGTGAGGTGGCAGGAGTCAAACAGCCAGTCGGGATTGGTTATGTTTTCGCAAACGGGAATGTAGAGCATCCCGTTTCGGTCGCAAAAGCGCCGGATTTCCGGGTTGAGCCATTTGACCAACCTTGCGAAAACCGCGCCGGTGAAATCGCATTGCATGTCCACATGCCGGCGCTTTGCGCGGGGAACCGCAAAATAATCCACATAAGCAAGGCTGCACAGGGCAAAGCGGATGCCGTGCCGCGCGAAAATCCGGCGAAGCCCTTCCAGATTCGCCAGGGTGACCGCCTCGAAATGATCGCGGATGACTTCGTCGGAAGGCCAGAACAGCCACTCGAAGTTGCGCCGGAGGAAATAGGAGTTTCCGAGGAATGCGCCGATGGAGGATATTTCGGCCCGACACAGGATCTGAACGTCGTTCTGCGAGTCGTTGATGCCGAGGTAGCCCACGACGAGGTCCGGCTCCAGTTCGAGATAGGCCGGCATGTGCAGGAAGTTGGCGCGGGAATTGAGGCCTTCGACGCCGCAGTTGACGACTTCGATGGTCCGTCCGGGAAAGGCGCCGCGCAATTCCTTCTGCAGCAGGGCGGGATAGGTGCTGTCGTTGTCGAGACCCTCGTAGGTCGTCGAGCCGCCGAGGCACAGAATGCGGAAGACGTTTTTGGGTTTGGGCACGGCAACGTCCGGGGATCGGTAGCCGAAACGATTGGTTGCAACACGGCCCTCGCTGACAGGACCCTGAAAATTCTTTTTATAACTGAAATTGAAAACTTCCCACCGCGATTCGGCGGGGATGTCCTTTTGGTTCAACCGCATGAGGCGGTATTCGTATTCGATGAACGCATAGACGCTTTGTCCGTCCGGGTCCGGCATGAAAAAGACGTCCGTTTCGCCCGCCGGATGGTTGTCCGGGTCGAAGTTGAAAACGGCGTTGGAGGCCTTCCCGGTTTTTCCCACTTCCTGGGCCTTTGCGGCCAATGCGTCCATGGGCAAGGGGTACGTAATCACGTTTTTGTGAAGCGCCCGCCGCTTGAACCCGTCGCTGTAAACGACCGGCGGTCCTTCCTTCCCAAACCGTATCACCGTTTCCCCGTTGCCCAAGGCAAACCAAAACCGGTCTTCCTCGGACAACGCGGGGAACCGTTCGCGCCGCGCCCGTTTCTCGGCGTCGTTTTCGCCGTCCTTTCGGATGGCCCAATCCGCCGCGAAGGGCGGTTTCGGCGCGCTGGCTTCCCACGATACCGGCGTTGTCGCGACGCGCAGGGGACCTTCCAGGGATTCGCGCGGCACCGGCGCGAACACCGAGGGGTCGCCATTGGCGACGGCAACACAATAGGGGTTGCGGGTTGCAATCCAGATGATTTGCGCCCGCGCCAGCAGCGCCAGTCCCAATGAAATCACGACGATCCATGCGACGGTTGCAAACAGCCAGAATGCGGTTTTGGCGACGACGCTCCTCATGATGCTTTTCCCATGATGAACACATGAAACTTCCCGGCAATCGCCTTTCCACGGCCGAGCGAATCGTCGTTGGACAATCCTGCCCGCGCCGGCAGGCGCGGGTGACTTGCCGGTCCCGAATCGGATACCATTCCCGATATTTTCATTCCATAAAGGAATTGTCGCATGCAGGAAACCACTTTTTACAAACCATCGAACCATGTGCGCATCGTGACGGCCACCTCGCTGTTCGACGGGCACGACGTGGCCATCAACATCATGCGCCGGATTATGCAGGATTCCGGCGCGGAAGTCATCCATCTCGGACACAACCGGACGGCGTCCGAAGTGGTCGAGGCGGCCATTCAAGAAGATGTCCAGGCGCTTGCGCTGACCTGTTACCAGGGCGGCCACGTCGAGTTTTTCCAGATGGTCATGGACCTCCTGCGCGATCGGGGCGTTCCCCACGTTAAAGTGTTCGGCGGGGGCGGGGGTGTGATTGTACCCAAGGAAATCGCGCAAATCGAAGCGATGGGTGTCGGCAAGATTTTTTCGCCGGAAGACGGCCGCCGACTTGGGCTGCAGGGGATGATAGACCTGGTTCTGAAGGAATCGGATTTCCCGCTACCCTGCGAGGGGGTCGAGAGACGCGCCGGGGAATTGCACCCGGCGAATGCAGCGTTGATTGCGCGTTTCATAACGGCTGTCGAGGAAGCGAAGGCACGGCAGAACGGCTGTCTGCGTTCCCTGACGGATGCGTTGCTGAAAAAAGTGTCCCGCAATGTGCCGATCCTCGGATTTACGGGGCCGGGCGGCGCGGGCAAATCGTCCCTCGTGGACGAACTGGTCACGCGGTTTATCAACGATTTTCCCCAAAAACGCGTGGCGGTGGTATCGGTGGACCCGACGAAACGCCGCACCGGCGGCGCGTTGCTGGGCGACCGGATTCGCATGAACAGCCTCGCAAGCGGGCGCGTCTATATGCGATCGCTGTCCACCCGGCGGGCGGAGAGCGAAATCCCCGACGCGCTGCCGGAAGTGTTGACGGTCCTGCGCGCGGCGGACTTCGATTTCATCGTTGTCGAGACGGCCGGCATCGGGCAGGGCGACGCGGCGATTGTCCCGCATGTGGACGCCACGATCTATGTCATGACGGCGGAATTCGGCGCGCCGACCCAACTCGAAAAGATTGACATGCTGGATCTGGCCGATTTTGTCGCCATCAACAAATACGATCACCGAGGCGCGGAGGACGCCCTGCGCGATGTGCGCCGCCAGTTCCAGCGCAACCGGCGCCTTTTCGATATGCCGCCCGAACAGTTGCCCGTGTTCGGCACGATCGCCGCCCGATTCAACGACGACGGGGTAACGGCGCTTTACCAGGCCGTCGTGGAAATGATGAACGACCGGACCCGCTGTGGGTGGCAGTCGTCGCTGCCGCCCACGGACCGCCGGACCTCGTCGGTCTCGTCGGCGCTCGTGCCGCCGGAACGCGTGCGATACCTTGCTGAAGTCGCCGACACCGTCGAGCGATACCACAAAACCTGCGCGCAGCAGGCGGAACTCGTCGAACGATTGTGGCAAATTGAAGGCGTGCTTTCGCAGATTGGAAATTCGGAAATGGTCTCCGACTTTTCAAATACGCGATCGTCCGCCGATTCAAGCATGGGACATCCCGTGTCTGTTTCCGCATTGCTCGAAGCGCGGCGTGAAGCGCTGCAGAAGCAAATTTCGCCGGATTGCCGCCGTATCCTCGAGGAGTTTCCCGCGATTCGCGAGGAGTACGCACGGGACGAGATTGTTTATTCCGTCCGGGGCCGAGAGATTTGCACGACGTTGCACCGGAGAAGCCTTTCGGGAACGCGCATTCCGCGCGTGGCTCTGCCCGGATACCGCAATCCCGGGGATTGGGTTCGCTGGGCGTTTCGCGAGAATGTGCCGGGCCGTTTTCCGTTTACGGCGGGCGTATTCCCGTTCAAGCGCGAGGACGAGGATCCCACGCGCATGTTTGCGGGCGAAGGCGGTCCTGAACGGACGAACCGCCGGTTCAAATTCCTTTCGCACAATCACGAGGCCAAACGTCTTTCGACGGCGTTCGACTCGGTAACGTTGTATGGGTGCGATCCGGACGAACAGCTCGACATCTACGGCAAGGTGGGCACGTCGGGCGTTTCGATTTGCACGATCGAGGACATGAAGATCCTGTTCGACGGCTTCGATTTGTGCGCGCCCAACACCAGCGTTTCGATGACGATCAACGGTCCGGCGCCGATCGTTCTGGCCATGTTTTTCAACACGGCCATCGATCAACAACTGGCGCGCATCGAAGCCGAATACGGCCGCCCGTTGAGCGCCGGCGAACGGGAGCGGTTCACGGCGTGGACGCTGCAAACCGTCCGCGGCACCGTGCAGGCCGACATCCTCAAGGAAGACCAAGGCCAGAACACCTGCATATTCGCGATAGATTTCGCGCTCAAGATGATGGGGGATGTCCAGGAGTATTTCATCCGGCACGGCGTGCAGCATTTTTATTCGGTGTCCATTTCGGGCTATCACATCGCCGAGGCGGGCGCGAATCCCATTTCGCAGCTCGCCTTTACGCTCGCCAATGGATTCACCTACGTAGAGTATTTCCTTGCGCGCGGAATGGACATTGACGATTTTGCGCCCAATCTTTCGTTCTTCTTTTCGAGCGGCATGGATCCGGAATACAGCGTGATCAACCGTGTCGCCCGCCGCATCTGGGCGGTGGCGATGCGCGACAAGTACGGCGCGAACGAACGGTCGCAAAAATTGAAGACGCACATTCAGACCAGCGGGCGGTCGCTGCATGCCCACGAGATCCAATTCAACGACATCCGCACCACGCTCCAAGCGCTGACCGCCATGTACGATCATTGCAACTCGCTCCATACGAATGCCTACGACGAGGGCATCACGACTCCCTCGGAAGAGTCCGTGCGGCGCGCCCAGGCGATCCAGCTCATCATCAAAAACGAGTTCGGGCCCACCATCAACGAGAATCCGCTGCAGGGTTCCTTCCTCATCGAGGAACTGACGGATCTCGTTGAGGAGGCCGTCCTGCGCGAATTCCGCCGCATTTCCGAACGGGGCGGCGTGCTCGGCGCCATGGAAACCGGCTATCAGCGCGCCAGGATCCAGGAAGAGTCCATGCACTACGAGCAAAAAAAGATGGACGGTTCGCTGCCCATCATCGGCGTCAACACCTTCATCAATCCGCATGAGGACATGAATGCCGTCGTGGGCAACCTGCAACTGGCCCGCGCCGGCGAAGACGAAAAACGCCGCCAACTCGACCGGCTGCGCGCTTTTCAGGCCGCGCATCGCGACGAGGCGCCCGCCGCGCTCGAACGCCTCCAGCAGGCCGCGCTGGCCGGCGAAAACGTCTTCGCCGAACTGATGCAAACTGTCCGCGTATGCTCGCTGGGGCAGATTACCCGCGCCCTTTTCCGCGTCGGGGGCCAATTCCGCCGGAATATGTAGAGATGCCCTGCACGGGCCTGTTTCAGGCCGGTGGCGGGTTCCGTTTGCCCGGCGAGGGGGCCGCGTAGTACTGTTGTTTTACGCGGGTTGCGGGAAAAAAACGAGGAGTTGCAGGACATGGTTCCCATCAGACTTTCGGACTTGGCGCAAGGACAACGCATTCGCGATTGGCTCGTTTTGGGGCCGTTCGTCGTGCGGACGGGCGATCATTTCGAGCGCGAATACATGTACGAGCGCGAGCGGATTCTGGACATTGACTATCTGGCCGGGGAAGGCGGCGAGGCGGCGGTTTGTCCCGTCGAGGGCCAAGCGCACGCCAATATCGGCCTCGGACCGAAGAAGCTGGCCTGGCGCCGGTACACGGATGAGTGGCTCGGCGGCATGGACATCGCCGGGGAGATTATCTACGAGACGGTCCAACGCAACTGCGTGATCTACGCCGCCGCGTGCGTGGCCGCCGATGCCGACGGGCTTGCGCTGATGGACGCGTACACGTCGGGCATGAAGGTGTGGGTCAACGGCGAATTGGCGTGCAACATGCCGTACGGCCTTCCCAAGGGCGTGCGGATGAACATGCCCAGTGTGCCCGTCCGTTTGCGAAAAGGCGAAAACACGCTGCTGTTCAAATTCCGTCCGGGCTACATCTGCGACGGCGTGGACTTTTGCGTCGGCGATGTAACGATTGCGCCGCTCGTGTCGCGGCCCGGCATGCCCGTGGCGCTTGGCCGGGTGCGCGCACTGTCCTATTTTCAGGGTTCGCCGGAAGAACCGCGGCAGGTTATCGAGGCGGCCTTGTTGAACTCGTCGCGCCTGCACCAGACCGTCCGCATTTCGCTCGCGTCCGATTCGCTGGGCGATGGCGGCCAGTCGGATGTCGAATGCGCGCCGAACGCGGTGACGACGGTCCGCCTGAGCCTGCCGACTCCGCGGGAAAAGGCCGGCATGCCCGTGAAGGCGATTTTCAGCGCGCGGCTGCGCGGCGAGACACTGGAAGCGCCGCTCGCCTATGAAGCCGCCGCCGCGCCGAAATACGACGGCACCGTGCTCGTCCTGTCGAGTTTCCATTTCGACACGACCTACCACGAGGAGCAGCGCGTGTACGCGATGGGCGCGTTCGATCTCGTGCGCCAGTATTGCCGGCTGCATCGGGCGGACCCGTTGTTCCGTTCGATCATTTCCGAGGTGGACTATCTGAAACCGTATTTCGACGTGTATCCGGAAGACCGCGAGACGCTCATGCGCGTCTTCCGCGAAAAGCGTTCGGAACCGGATGTCATGTACAACCAGCCGAACGAGCAGAATTGCGGCGACGAGGGCCTTGTCCGCAATTTCCTGTACGGCCAGCTCATTCACGGCCGGGTGTTCGGCAACATCTGCCACGTTTACGGCCCCGGCGACGTGTTCGGCCACCCGAACCAACTCTCGCAGATTGCGCGAAAGAGCGGTTGCATCGGCGTGACATGGGGAAAGCACATCTTCAATTTTCCGCCGTTTTTCAACCACCTCTCGCTCGACGGTTCGTCGCTGCCGCACCAACGCGGCCACGCCACGGAAGACGACGTGCATGAGATGGGCCTTTCGGTGCGGCTCGACGGCATAGACCAGACGCCGCCCACCCAGTGGCATCACACGCTCATGCCGTTGTACCGTCAGGGCGCCTATGAAGACCTGATGGCGGCCATCCATCGCGAAACGGAGGAGGGCAAGGCGCGCCTGCCCGTCACGTCGCGCGACATGTCGCTCTATCACGCGGCCACGGCGGTCTCGCGCGTGGATCTGAAGATCGCGAACCGCCTCGGCGAGAACCTGCTGATCGATGCCGAGAAATTCGCCACGATCGCCAACCTGCTCGGCGCGAAGTATCCCGAAAAGGCGCTCGACAAGGCATGGCGGCAGATTCTGTGCGGACAGCATCATGACTCGATTACCGGCACGCACAACGAAATATCGTTCGTGGACCTCATGAACTCCTACCGCGAAATCCTTGAACTCGGGACGGACTGCCTCAACCGTTCGATCGCATTTCTCGGCGAGGCCGTCAGGGGCGACAAGAAGGAACAGACCTACGCGGTCTTCAATTCGCTCGCATGGGAACGCACGGACGTGGCCCAACTCTCGGTCTCGGACGTCGGCGCGCCCAATTTCTCCCTGCGCGATCCGAGGGGCAAGAACGTCGCCTTTGAAGTCCTGCGCGTCGTCCGCGACGCAAAAGGCCATGTCCGGGAAGCCGATATCCGTTTCGTGGCCGTAAAGATGCCCTCGCTCGGCTATCGCGCATACACGGTCGTGCCGAAATCCTCCGGCACGCTTCCCGTATGTAAAACAACCGATGGCCGCATCATTGAAAATGCGTTCTACCGAATCACGGTCGATCCTGCGCGCGGCGGCGGCATTTCAAGCATTTACGACAAGACCGCCAAACGCGAAATCATTGAAAGCGCAAACGGCCACGTCGGCAACGAACTCGCCATCCTCGAGGAAGTTTCGTATCGCAACGAGACGCAGCACGAGTTCTACACGACCGGACTCAAAATGTTTTCCGGCGACACCCCCGCGTCCGTCGAGATCGAGCAGGGCGCCGTCAGCCGCACAATCCGCGCGCGCTACCGGATGGGCGAGTTGTGCGATGTCATCCAGGAAACGACGCTTTTCAACGACGTGCCGCGCATTGAATTCCGCACGATCCTCGTGGACGTCCAGCGCGAACATTATTTGTATTGCGTGACGTTCCCGACGAATTTGAAGGGATTGTCGCCCATCTTCGACGAGCGCTTCGGCGTCGTCGCGCGCAACGACAGCAAGAACTACCTCGATTTCCGCACGCACCAGATGCTCATGTTTGGCGATTGCGCCGTCTATGCCGCGAACAAGTTCATGGAATACGGATCCTCGGCCAAGGTACAGATCGGCCGTAATGTGTACTCGCTCTCGATGGTGGGCCTCGTCACGCCGAAGAATGCGGACGATGTGGCGGTGGCGGAGGAACTCCAGCGCGTCCTCGTGAAGAAAGGCGTCACGTGCACGCCATGGCATGGTGATGGCGGCCCCTACTGGGGCACTTATCTCAAGCACATGGACGACGACATGCTCTACACGCGGTTCCGCATCACGATAGGTTCCGGCGGGCGCAATGCGTACACGAAAAAACTGCTCGGCAAGGCGTCGGCCGCCGCGCGCAACGCGTTCAAGGCGCGCCTCAAGAAGAACGGCTACGCGTTTCTATTCGTGAAGGACGCGGATCTGAAAGACCCGTCGTGGCCGGCACTGCCGGTATTGATTGTCGAAGCGAAGAATGCCGGGAAACTGGCCGAGGCCTGTGAAACCCTTCTCGCCGAATTCCCGGAAAAGGCAACGATTACACTGCCCGCCGCTGCCGACGCGAGCGGCGCGTCGAACAAGATGGACGACTACGGCCTCGCGCTCCTGAATCGCGGGAACTACGCGAACAGCATCGAGAAGGGCGGCACGCTTTGCATGATCCTCGGACATGCGTGCCTGTGGTACGGCGGCACGAACAACTTCCCCGAAGGCTACCTCATCCCCGAAAACAAAAACCACGTCTATGGGTATGCGCTGTATCCGCACGCGGGTGACTGGCGCAAGGCCAATACGCCCCGCGCCGCATACGCGTACAATCACCCGCTCATTGCGCGGCGGATCGAACCGTCGGCAAAGGGTTGCTTGCCGGCGGAGTCGTCCTTCGCGGGCGTTTCGCCCGAGAACGTCATCCTGACCGCAATGAAGCCCTTCGGCAATCCCATTGCATCCTTCGAACGGAACAAGACGCCCGATGCGTCGCAAGGCGTCATGATTCGCGTCTACGACACGATGGGCAGGGACGCCGAGGCGAAAATCGTCTTTGGCAACGGCATCGAAAAGGCATGGGCTGCAAACCTGATCGAGGAACCGCAGGGCGATCTGGCCGTCAAGAAAGGCGCGCTGCCGCTGTACATCTCGCCATTCTCCATCGAGACGGTCGGGTTCAAACCCGCGCCGTTCGGGAAAAAATTGGACGCGCGCATCCTCGGCCCCGAAGCCGAACCCGTCCAGCCCGTCTGGGTGCGTTCGTGGGAACACGACGCCGAATCCATGCCGATGGGGTATGCCCCCGTGGTCTGCTCCATCAGTCGCGAGGTCAAGGAAGCCGACGAGGGCCGGACGCTACAACTCCGCGTCAACGTGGTCAACGACTACACCGATTCGCCCGTTTCCGGCGGCGCGGACCTTGTTGTGCCCGATGGCTGGCAGGTTGAACCGGCTGTCATCGCGTTCACCGTCGAACCGCTCAAGTACCAGGCCACGGACGTGATCGTCCGCCGTCCGGACGCATCCGCCGCGGGACAAATCAAGTTGCGCCATGCCTTCGACGGACAAGTTTTTCAGGACGTGCTCGAAATCGGCGGCGCCTTCAATCTCGACATGGACGTCCGCAACGAAGGCGATGCGATCATCGTGACGCTCAGGAATCCCCACGCCGAAACCGTCGAAGCCGAAGTCTCCCTCGTGTCGCCCATCGAGACGTGGCCCCGCGAACTCGTCGGTCCACACTCCATTCGGGCGATTTCACCCCGAACCCAAGGCGTCAGTCTCGCGGCGGGCACGACAACGGAAATGCGCTTTACCGTCGCGCATGTCCCCGGCATGGATCTCGTCCCCGAAGACTCCTACTGGGCCGTCGCCAAGCTCATGTCCAACGGCCGCATCACCCTCAAGCGTTGCGACCGCCGCCCCGAAACCCGCCGCATGTGGTCCGACCGCTGGTTCCGCCAATACTTCGGAAAACCAAGAGGGTATGTGTGACAATAGTTTTCCTAGGGCTTTCCTGACAATTTCCGATATGTGCGAAGATCGTTTTCCGAGAGACCATCGCTTGAGACCAACAGATAGTGGCGTTCTTGTACAACCTTGACTTCGCCGGTTTCGACGGCAGCCAACTCGAACATGGCAATTGCACCCTCGTCGAGAAACTGGGCGGAAACGGCACGGCAGACAAGTTCTGGAAATCGTATTTCACAGCAAAGGAGGTCTTGTTTCGTTTGCACGATGGAATGCCGATCGTTTCCCGATTTGGCTTGCACCGGAATTACATACTGTACTCCCGCTTTGTCCACGCCCACGTATATCTCGTCGATCTCGATCTGACCGACATCTTGGACCGTCGTCCGCAGGTGGTTCTGAAGACTGTAGGTCGTGACGCCGAGGAAAATGTCCACGAGTCGATTGTATCGCACCTTCGCGAGCAATGCCTGTTCGTCGCTCTGTGCGTACATCGAGACGATTTCGGGAGTGGCGTCGGGAATCTTGATGGCAATGAGATCGGGACGCGGAACGACACGTTGGCATCGCACCAGTCGCATCGCATAGCGACCCTTCCCGGCGCCCTCGATGATCCATTCGCATCCCGCTTTCGCCGTAACTGCTATACGCTCCGGCAATCTCTCGCGATAGCGAAACGAGTAGAGAACATCCCCAAGGTTCTTCGGCAACTTGACGTCAAGTATCTTGGCGAACTCCGCGAGTTCTTCCCGTTTGAATGTGAACTCGTCCTTTCCCTTTCGATAGTGTTTTTCAAATACTGCCGTTATAATCCGCGCGTACGCATTTTCACGCCGTCTTGTTCCGTCTCTGTCTCGTTCCATGTTCACGTTTTCCCAACAGTTGCGGCACGGTCTTTTCGTGTACGCGGGGGAATCACGGAAGCAGACACTCCGAAATAGGCCGCGGCTTCGTGCAAGTTCATCTTCAACAGTTTTTCGTCGCCAAGTTCGATTGTCCGATTCGGGTGGGTTGGCGTCAGTCCCATGGCCTTTACAACCTCCGCGGCTACGGCCCTTGCAAGCAACGGCGGGACTGAATTGCCCACTTGCCGGGCGCCATGCCACTTAGTAACATGAAAGCGGAACCAGTCCGGGTATGAATGGAGCCGCGCAGCCTCGCGAACCGTGATGCAACGCGGATAGAAGGGATGGATAGGCCGAGGCGACGTAAAAGCACCGTGATCGCTAGCAGTCCCGGCCCGCAAGGTATTGCACAATCCGTTGGGGTCGAGTTTGAAAAAACGGCTGATCGGCTCAGTTCGGCCCCACTCCGTTTCCGCAAAACGCCGTTGCGATTCCCGCGAGTGTTCCGTCCGCAAACTGGATGTCAGGGTCTTGCCATCGAACTTCCTCCGGTAACTGTAATCGTCCGGATCGAAAACGACAGAACGAAGTTTGGCCGAGTACTCGGATGGGGGGCCGTATGCGATGGTTGTTGAATCCGAATTGCACAGCGCCGCAAACTCATCCGCATCGGGCAAGTCTCCGATCGCATCCAACACGGTTGGTGTTCTGGGAAGACCGATCAGTTCCGGCTTTTCGCCACAAGGAATGGATGTTGGAATTGGATATTCTGGCAAGGGCAACCCTTCCAAGGCTCCAAGCAGGAATAACCGCTCGCGATCCTGGGGTACGCCATAGTAGGATGCATTCAGTACATGCCACGGTTTGCGTACACGATATCCATAAAGTGCAAATTCCTCGATTAGTTCCAACAAGAAACGCTGATGTCTGCCGACAGTTAGCCCCCGAACGTTTTCAAAGACGAAATAGCGGGCGCCGGTCTCGGAAACTAAGCGAACGAAGTGCTGAACAAGCCGATTTCGGGGATCTTCCAATAATCGTTTTCCCATAAGCGAGAAACCTTGACACGGGGGACCGCCGAAGACGACATCCACGCCAATGTTTTCGGATCCGATTAGTCCAAGCAATTCATTGCCGTCAATGGCCGATACATCCCTGCATAACGTACGGCATTCGGGAAAATTGTAACTGTGGGCGGCGCAATGGATAGGGTCATATTCGACGCAGGCAGCTATATCGAATCCTGCTTGCTCGAACCCAAGCGACATACCCCCGGCGCCAGAGAACAAGTCTATACCGATGGGTCTTCTCGTTTTTTGTTTAGTGTTCATTCGTCGAAAAATTTCCGCAATTTCGACTCGATGGTCTTTACATCGCGAGTTTGACATTGCCAAATTACAAGTATACGCCAACCGGACCGGCGCAGTTTCCGGGCGTTTCGCAAGTCTCGTTGCATATTCTTTTGGAACTTCTCTTTCCAATATTTAACTCTTGTTTTGGGTGTTGTTGTAAATCGGCAACCTCGATGTCGATGCCAGAAACAGCCATGCACAAACACTACTCTATTGTATGCTGGAAAGACAAGATCGGGTGTGCCGGGCAAATCGCGCCTGTGCAGGCGAAAGCGTAGGCCCATGGAGTGCGCGATACGTCGCACAAGGAGTTCGGGAGTTGTATTTTTCGAGCGGACACGTCTCATGAGCCAGCTTCGATGTTCTGGAGTCAAATTGTCCATATTGGCCTAATAGCACATATGAAATAGTGGCTTTTTTACTGGCCAATTGTCCTGGCCGAATTGCTCGATTTGTCTCAAACTTGTCATTGTCGCTCGATATCCAAGATCGTTCCGCGCCGCTCGCTTGATGCGAATCCCATGTCCGCCACACATCACGCTATCAACCATCCATGGACGTGTCAAGCGGTTTTTTGCTTCACCCTGGGACATCTCGGTATAAAAATACCAATGCCGCAAAAGGGACAACGGCCATGGACAAAGGATACATGTTCGAATTCCGAGATGGCAATTTAGCGCAAGAGGTATGGTCCTCAGACGGGATGAAGGAGGCGTAAGAAACAGGGGTGTACGTTTCGAGCGGCGGACGTTTTTGAAGGGCACGGCTCCGGGCGTGTTCACGACGGGCCAAATGGGCGATTCGCTCGTGAGGGAAGGCAAGATCGATCTCCTCGCCAAAACCGTCGAATACATCTAGGCCAGCGGCGTCATCGCCGGTGTTTCCTGCCACGAACTGGGCGTCATCGCGGCATGCGAAAAGGCCGGGATCAAGCCGGATTTCTACATGAAGACCTTCAACAGCAAAAACTGCTGGTCGGCCGGCAACAAGACGCCATGCGACAACGTGTTCAACGACGAGGCGCCGGAAGAGACCGCCGCATTCATGAAAACCATTGACCGGCCGTGGGTGGCGTTCAAGGTTCACGGCGCGGGCGCCATCGAACCGCGCGCCGGATTCGAGTACGCCTTCAAGAACGGGGCCGATTACATTTGCGTGGGCATGTTCGATTTTCAAATTGCGGAGGACGCGGCCATCGCGCGGCAAGTGCTCGAAAGCGTCAAAGAACGCGATCGCGCCTGGCGAACATAATCAGAATGGCTAAGACCACCGTCTTCAAGCGGCCAGGAGGGATTTCGATGCGTTCCTGGCGCCGTGCATTCTCATAGGCGGCATTGGGCGCGGCGATGTGCCCTCGAAGGCGTGCCGCTTGCGTTTCGGCGGTCGCCTTCAGGAGACCAACGCGTCCCGGACGGCTTCGTAGGCGGGTTTGGGCTGCCCGGCGTCGTCGAACAGGAGCGCGGCGCCTTCTCGTTTGAATGCTTGGGGAACCCACGAATACCGGTCCGTCACGCCCCAGACGGCCCATGCGCCGCAGCGTTCGGCCCGCAGGCAAACGTCCATGATTTCACGGTAGATTCTCGCCTGCCGCAGCAGATCCGATTCAAGAAACGGCTCCTTGATCCGTACATCCATCTCAGTGATGTGAACGTCGAGGCCAAGATCGTTGAAACGCTTGATATTCGCGGCGATGGACGCCGGGTGGAGGTCGTCCCAGACGCACAGGTGCATCTGGAGTCCGACGCCGTGGATAGGCGCGCCCTGTTCGAGCAGCATGCGAATCATGGCGTACATGGCATCCGATTTCCGGTTCAGGCCGTCCGCGCTGTAATCGTTGTAAAACAATTTCGCGTCTGGATCGGCCTCGTGCGCCCAATGGAACGCCATCGCGAGGTAGTCCGGGCCGAACATGCGCAGGAACGGCGAATCGCGCCAGCCGCCGTGGTCGTCCAGCGCTTCGTTGACGACATCCCATGCGAACACATCGCCGCGATACCGGCTCACGACCGTGTGGATATGTCCGCGCACCAAGTCAATGCCGTCGTCGTAGGTGAACCCGCCTTTCGCGAACCAGTCCGGCAGAATGTAATGCCAGACCAGCGTGTGGCCGCGCACGGCCATGCCGTGTTCCCGCGCGAACGCGACGATTGCGTCGGCGTCATCAAACGCGAACCGGTCGCGTTCAGGTCGCAAGGGGCCGAACTTCATCGCGTTTTCGCAGGTGATCATGTCGAATTCGCGAGCAAGGATCGTCCGGTATTGCGGATCGTCGCGCAGGGCGTCGGCGCTGACCGCCGTCCCGATGCGCAATCCCCGCTTGCCCGCCAGTTCGCGCAGACCGGTTGCTTCAGTACTCATACAGTCCCTTTTCCCTCAACGCCTGGACAATCGCCGCGGCCGTTTCGTCATGGTTCAATCCGGCGCAATGGATCGTCACGTCCGCGTGTTTTGCATAAAGCGGCTGGCGTTCGTCGAACAATTCCGCGAACGTCTGGCCGGGCGCCATGACGATGCCCCTCGAATCGAGATTGGTCACCCGCGCGTACAGGGGCTCCAGCGGCAGATACAGGTAAACGACGGGCCCCGATCGCCGCAGATGCGCCATGGCGCGTTCGCTGTACACGACGCTTCCCCCGGTCGCCACCACATGCTCGCGGCAATCCAGCGAAAGGATGAAATTTTCCTCGATGGCGCGAAACCGGTCAAGGCCGTCCGTGTCAATGATGTCCTGAAGGCGCCGCCCCTCGCGCGCCTGCAAATGGACGTCCGTGTCTATGAAACTGCGCGACAGCGCCTTCGCCAGCAGCACGCCGACCGTGCTCTTGCCCACGCCGGGCATCCCAATCAACACCACGTTGCGCTCATCATTCCTCATTGTTTACTCCGAAACACCCTTGAAACGGTCATCCTCGTCGCGAAACAGAATGTTGAACGTCGTCAGGCTGCCGTAGGCGCGCGTGATGAGTTGTTGCAATTCGATCTTGTCTTCCTGCGCCAATGCGGGATGGTTGTTGATTTTCTGTTCGAGGACGCGCAACTTTTCGCGGACGGACACGATCTTCTTGAAAAACACCGCGAGCGGCACTTCCTTGCCTTGCAACGCCGTGTCGAACGGTTGCAGGATCATCTTGCCGCCCTTCCATTTCGGTGCGATGGCGCAGGTTCCCGCGCCCGTTTCCTCTTCAAGCACCTCGCGCAACGCTTCCTTCACATCGTCCCATGTCCACTCCGTCATCGTGCGATTCCTCCACTATTTCGCCACCATACCACGATCGGGACGGTATCGCTCAACTTGCTGCTTCGGACCAGAGGCGCCCGACCGGACAGACGCATCTTGCGCTTTCCCGACAATGCATCCGACCGCCACTCTGTCTCGTGCGTGTTATCGTAATCGTAATCATAATCGAAACAAGGACTTATGAACATCTCCAATCGCTTGCGTGATTATTCAAGAGAACTCATTTTCGTCCCCCAAGAGCCAGGGTCTCATGACAACTCGTAATTATATTTGCAGTTGATCGGAGAGACTTGTCCGCACCGGTTGAATACGTTGCGACCAACAATAAAGTATGAGGATAACACCGTACTATCAGTACATTGCTCAATCAAGAGTTTTCGGGGATTCGATTACGATTACGAGCACGAGCACGCACCTGCCGGCGCCTTTGAAGGGCCTTCCGCAAGCCACCAGTTCTTGTGGTGTTGACTGATTCGGAGGTGTTTGCGTAAATGCCGGTCGGCATTTACTCCCCTTAATGTGCACATTGAGGTGGAATTCGGGGTATGGCTTTTTGCGGCGGCTTGTTGTATGATGTTTTACAAGTGAGGTGGCATTCCACGATGCGTGAGGCACATTTTTAGGGGATTGGCGCCATGCGGAAAGACGACGTTGGTGAAGGGCAGGTCAACACAAGGCGGCTGCACCTGCTGATGTTGATTCCGCTCGGATGGATGGTTTTTGCGGCGCTCCTGCCCGACTTTGCGATGCGCCTTTTCGGGCAAAATATCGCATGGCTGCGTATTTCGGCGTCCGGTATCGGTTTTCTGCTCATTTGCGTCTTCACCGCGTATCTTCTGGGACGGATCCGCCGCGAGCGAAAACTGGTGCTGCTTGTCATGGGGGGCACAACCCTGCTGCTGGTTTCCCAATCGTACCGGTTTTTGCAGTCGCTGAGGCTTCTGGACGGGTTTGTAAGCCGGGACTGGAACAACGTCTTGCGCGCGTTCGACAACCTTTTCACGGGGCTGGGTCTTGTCCTGATTGCGGTCGCGTTCTTCTTGGCTATTATCGAAATGATGGCCTCGCGGCAACGGCTCATGGCCGAACATGCGCGGCTCACCGAAGAAGTTGCCCGCCGGGAGCAGGTGGAAAAAAGTCTGCGCGAAAACGAGGCGGTGCTGCACGGGATTAGCGCGTCGGCGTTGGACGGCATTGTCCTGATGGACAACGTGGGAAGCGTGTGCTACTGGAATCCGGCCGCCGAGCGGATTTTGGGTTACGCGGCGGGGGAGGTTATGGGGAAATCCGTCCACGAAACACTCGTTCCCTCCCGCATGCGAAACCATTATTTGGAAGGTCTGCGTGCATGGAGGAATACGGGCGAAGGGCCCGTCGTGGGGAAAACGACGCTGGTCAGGGCAATACGCAAGGACGGCGCCGAAATTGACGTCGAAATTTCCGTGTCTTCCCTCCATCTGCGGGGGGAGTGGCATACGCTGGGGATCATCCGCGACGTGACCGCGCGGCGCGAGGCCGAGGAAGAGCATCAACTGATTTTGCGCACGGCCATGGACGGCTTCTGGGTCGTGGATGTCAATGGACGGATTCTGGACGTAAATGAAGCGTATTGCCGTATGATCGGATACAGCCGGGATGAACTCCTGAACATGAGCATCGCGGATGTGGAAGCGATCGAGATGGCCGAGGACGTCGCCGCGCATATCCAGCGCGTACAAACGAAAGGCTGGGATCGCTTCGAAACCCGCCATCGCAGAAAAGACGGATCGGTGATTGACGTGGAAGTCAGCACCAGCCATTTGAGCACGAGCGGAGGCCGGCAATACTGCTTCCTTCGCGATATTACCGAGCACAAGCGCGACGAGCAATCCCTGCAGGCCAGTGAGTCGAAATACCGGGATCTCGTGCAGAACGCCAACACGATCATCGCCCGGCTGGATGCCGGGGGAACGATCACCTTTTTCAACGAGTTTGCCGAGCAATTTTTTGGGTTGCTGGAAAAAGACCTGCGCGGGCAAAGCGCGCTGGGAACGATTCTCCCGGGAGATCGGGCGGACGGAACGGATTTGGCCGCGTTGCTTCGCCGCAAGGAAAAACATCCGGATCATTCGATCGAAAGCGAATACGAATGGAACCGGGGCGACGGGCGCCGGGTCTGGATTTCGTGGATCAGCACGCCGGTTTACGACGAGCAAGGGCACGTTCGCGAATTGCTCTGCGTCGGAAACGATGTGACATCCCGTGTCGAGGCGGATCGGATCATCGCCGAACAGCAGACGCGGATGCTTCATGCGTCGCGGCTTTCGGCTGTGGGCACCATGGCGAGCGGCATCGCCCACGAAATCAACAATCCGCTGGCGATTATCTCAGGCGCCGCCCAGCAGTTGGATGCGCTGGCCCGCCAGGAACACCCCGACGCGGCGCGTCTCGAAAAGATTTCCGAGGTTGTTGGGCGCAACGTCAATCGGATATCGCGTATTATCCGGGCGCTCCGAATGCTTTCGCGCGACGGATCCCGGGATCCCTATGTCCTGATTCCGCTTCAAAGCCTCGTGGCGGATATCCTTGAATTATGCCAGGCGCGTTTTCTGGCACACGGCATCATGCTGGAAGTCGCCGGCATCCCCAACATCGAAATCGAATGCCTGCCTCCCCAGATTTCGCAAGTGCTCCTCAATCTGCTCAACAATGCCCATGACGCCGTCGAAACGCTTCCGGAGAAGTGGATCCGAATCGGCGTTCAGGACGAAGGCGATACAATCGCCCTGACGGTTACCGACAGTGGCCGCGGACTGGCGCCCGAAACCCGGGAAAAGGCGATGCTGCCGTTTTTCACCACGAAGGAACCGGGGAAGGGTGTCGGCTTGGGGTTGAGCATTTCCGCGCAGATTCTGGAAGCGCACCACGGGGAATTGATCATTGACGCGAATTATCCAAACACCCGCTTTGTCGCCCGGCTGCCCAAGCGCCAGCCGATCGGGACATGAACCGCCCATGGGCCGTTGCAACAACCCGCCAAGAATCGGCAATGGAAGCCGGTTCTTTTTACCTTGGACAAGGTGGACTCTATAGAAGCGGTGGATGTTTTCCACAAAGCGAAACGATTCCTGGATCCTTGAGAGTACCGAGTTCTTGCCTGTATTCATCTGTTCTGAACGTGCAATGGGGAATTTTTTGGGGGGTACGGAACGTAGGACAGACTGTCCAGTCTGCCTTTTTTGAAGCCAAGCCATGTCTGTGGACGGACAGGCTGGACAGCCTGTTCCACGCATTTGCCTTCATTTCTGATCCTGTTGGGATTCCGCAATCAATGCTTCAAGACGATTCTGTAATCCGTTCAACCAAAAAAACGACATTTTTCGAGTAATTGCAGCCTGTAGCAAGGTTCGAGAAATCGGTACTCTTACACTGGGGTTATTTCGTCCATAAAGTCCCTGCCGTCCACGGGATAAACCGGTTGGCCGCCCCATGCGCAACGGATGCGCAGCCCGATGGTATTATGGATGGCGATCCCCATTCCGGCGCGTCCGTGCGCATGGGGTGCGGATTGGCGGGTGTGGCGTGCTATACTGGGAAGAGGTTTTTACCCTGAAGACGCGCCGTGCGTCGGGAGGGAGGATTCGGCGATGAACCGTTTGAAGACAATGATGCGCGTTTGCCCGAAGGGGATGGCGGCGGCATTTGCGGCATTGTGTTTCGTTGCGTTGACGGGGTGTCCCCGCGAGAAAGGACCGGAACTTTCAGTATCCGAGGCCAGCCATTATTTCCGTCCGAACGAAACGGTGTGGACCTTTTATGTTACGAACACCGGCCAGCCCGGGACGCCCATTCGATTTGAAGCCGTGGTCAGTGCGCCGTGGATGGCGTTGACCCCGACGGGGGGTGTCAGTTCGGGGCCGAACGACAAGACCGGCATCGAGGTCCGCGTGATACCATCTGCCTTTACGCGCAAGGTGAATGAAGGCCAGATTATGGTCTACTGGGGACTGCAACAGATCTCGATACGTATCACGGCCGAAGCGCCCGACACGGCCGGGGAAGGCGAGGGCGAGGGGGAAGGCGAAGGCGAGGGCGAAGGCGAGGGCGAAGGCGAAACGGAACGGCGCGTTATTTATGTAAACCGCGACAATCCGTCGCATTTTCAGGATGGGACCACATGGGAAACGGCTTTTTCGAGTCTTCAACGCGGCATTGACAAGGCGTTCTTCAAATTCGGGCGCGGCGAGGTCTGGGTGCGCGAAGGCATCTACGACGAAACGCGGTCCAATGCAAACGGCGCGCTGGTTTTACGCCGCGGCATCGAGATATACGGCGGATTCGACGGCACAGAAACGGAACGGGCCCAACGTGATTGGATCGTGCGCCGGACCGTGATTGACGGAAGCAAGGCGCGCAATGGCGCGGCGGCTTATCATGTGATTGTCGGGGCGGACGACGCCGTGCTGGACGGGCTGATCGTCCAGGGCGGACGCGCGACGGGCAGTGAAACCGGCCAGGATCGCGGCGGGGGGCTCTATATCGTTCGTTCGTCTCCCCGTATCGTCAATTGCACGTTTTCGAAAAACAGGGGCCTGTACGGGGCCGCCATTTACAGCGAGGGCGGCGTGCCTACCTTCCGCGACTGCCTGTTCGAGGAAAATATGGCTGTCGCCAAGGGCGGGGCAGTCTACATGACGCGCGGGGGCGGACGACTCGAACGATGCGTTTTTTCTGAAAACATGTCATGGGTCATCGCGGGCGCCCTTTGCTGCGAGAAGAACCCCATCGTGGCCAAGGGATGCCGGTTCGACACGAACCTGTGCATCGGAAACGGCGGCGGTGTGAATCTGCAGGAATCCACCTCGATAATCTCGGAGTGCCTGTTCAGAAACAACGAGGCCGGATTGTGGGGCGGCGGCATTTACGCCGAACTGTGCGCGCCGCGCATCGTCAACTGCGTTTTCATGGGCAACGTGGGCGTCGAGGGCGGGGGCATTTACAACAGCAGCGCGAATGCCGTCATCACGAATTGCACGCTGGCGTTCAACCGGGCCAACGCCAACATGACGGGCGGAAACGAACCGAATGCCAAAATCGGCGCGGGCGCGTCGCTGGCCAATCTGAAGTCCTCGCCGGTCGTGACCAATTGCATTCTCTGGGGAAAAGAAGGTGAGACGCCCGTCCAGAATTCCGATCCGGTCTCGCAACCGGTTATCACATACTGCAACGTGCGCGGGGGATATGCGGGTACGGGCAATATAAACGCCGACCCCAAATTTCTTGGATTGGGACTGGATGTATGCGCGCTGAAACCCGGTTCTTCCTGTATTGATACCGGCCGAAATACCGGCGATACCGCCAGCGGGGTTGTCGTGTTGGATTTCCTCGGGCAAGCGCGCGGAATGGATGGTGACGGGCTTGGCGCCGGACCCACCGGCGACGGTTCGGATTACGACATTGGCGCGTATGAATACGTTCCGGGCACGGGCGAAGGCGAAGGCGAAGGCGAGGGCGAGGGCGAAGGCGAAGGCGAAGGTGAGGGCGAGGGCGAAGGCGAAGGCGAAGGTGAGGGCGAGGGCGAAGGCGAAGGCGAAGGTGAGGG
>DAOTMJ010000018.1:0-8333 GCA_035450225.1 Candidatus Hydrogenedentota bacterium | reverse complement strand
GGCGAAGGCGAAGGTGAGGGCGAGGGCGAAGGCGAAGGCGAAGGTGAGGGAGAAGGTGAGGGAGAAGGTGAGGGCGAAGGCGAAGGTGAGGGCGAGGGCGAAGGCGAAGGCGAAGGTGAGGGAGAAGGCGAAGGTGAGGGAGAAGGCGAAAATCCCTTAAAAGAAGGTGAAACCTTCTGCCTCTTTTTCCAAAAAGTACACGATAATGAGGCATGGGGTATGGTAGAGCCTGAATTTGCCGCGTTGGCGGCGCGGCTGCTGCCGGAAGCCGCCGACTTGAACGGTTCGTCATGGGTTCAAGAGGAGCCGGAAGTCCTGTTCGAACTCAATGGAAACGGCCTGTTGGATTGCGTTCATGAATTGGCGTTGGTCGAGAAAGTTTTCAATACGCCGTTTTTCAAGTTGCCCAACGGACTCAAGCGATCTACGATTATTGAAGGGTGGAATAAGAACTATGCGCAATTGGCGGCCGATGTGGGCATGTATTGGCCGCTCATTGTTTTGTTGGGAGACGGGCTTCCGCAGTTGATGGTGGGTATGATGCTCATCGGCGACGGCTCTTCGGACTACTCGATTCCCGGTTATGTATCGTGCACCGGGTCGGCCGGTTTCATTCAGGCGCTTATGTTTCTGCTGGGCGATACGGCTGCCAATCCGCAAATTGATCTGAACAACTATGCGCGTTTTCCCCAATATTTCAGCAAGTATGGCGACGCGGACGGCGACGGATTCACCAACGCGGCGGAATTCGCGGCCTTTGGCCCGGATCCCGTTTCCTATGTGGCTGCGGCGCTTGACCCCACCATTGTTCCCCCCGCAAAGACTACGAATGCCGCCGGTGAATCCCGTGAATAACCGCGCCGCATCCCCGTCTATACGGTTGTGACGGAAAAGAAACCGGATCGGCGCTGGTTCAGGCGCGTGAAGGATTGCCAGGAGATCAAGATCATGAACAGGAAAAAATGGGGCGCGGCAATGGCGGTACTGTGCGGTTTGGCCTGTCTGACGGCCGCCGGGGAGGATTTTCTGCATGCGCGCGTCAGTTACGACGCGGGCGACGGAATGATCAAAGGGCGGGATGACGCCGATTGGAGTTACGCGACCATCAACACGATTGTGCTGCCCAACGACACGTTGTGGGTGGACAAGAACGGCACTTTGGAACTCGAAATGTCCGGCGGTTCGTTTCTTCGGATGGCCGACGCGAGCAAGGTGGATATCGAAATGCTTCCGCCTTCCGGGCGGCTTCGGGGCTGGCATGGCTCGTTCTATGTGCAGCGAACGGCGCGCAGTACCGGCAGCATCGAATTCGACACGCCGGTATCCATGGTGGATGTGAATCAGGACAGCATGGTGCGGATAGACATCGTTGCGGAAGGCGGAACGACCGTCAGCGTGCGCTGGGGCAGCGCCACCGTGCGTTGCCAGGCCGGCGGCGACGTGGTCCTCAACGCAGGACAGCGATCCTACGTGGATCCCGGATACCTTCCGTCGGAACCGACCGCTTTCAATCCGAATGTCGAGGACGATTTTGACACATGGAACCGCGAACGGGCGCGATTGCTGGCGGAAGGCGAGGAACGCATTCCCAAGAAGGCCCCGATAGATCGGACCCCGATAGGGGTCAGGGATTTGTCGCCCTACGGCGAATGGGTCGAGGTGGAATCGGTGTATTACTGGCGGCCGACCGTCGTGGTTGATTACGTGCCGTATCGCTACGGCCGTTGGAGTTACGTCAGCGGGGCCGGATATTGCTGGGTGGAAAGTTACCCCTTTTCGTATGTCACGACACATTACGGTCGTTGGCGATACACCACGCGTTATGGATGGGTTTGGACCTATCGGGGCACATGGGGCCCGGCATGGGTGTCCGCCGTGCATTATGGACCGCATTTCGTATGGACGCCGCTGGATCCCTTCGACCGTCCCTGTACGGTTGTGGGTGGAACCTTTGCGGTGGGCCGGGCGCATTTCGGCCTGTATGCAAGTTCGTACTGTCTGGCGGACGACCTGCTGATGGGTTCCTGCTATGTGCGGCCGGTCACGCCCGTCATCGTGCGCTCCGTGCCCGTTACGCAGGTTACGGTCTGGAACATCAACATCGGTTCGAGTCACGGCCATCATCACGACTTTGCGCGCGATGCCCGCCTCGAGGTCAGGGATTATGCGCCGCGACGGGTGATCCGCGGTTACGACGCGTTGCCGTCGCGGGATCCTGCCCATGCGCGCATTGCCACGCTGGAGAGTTCTTTGGGCCGGCAGGAATTCGCGGCGCACCGCGGCGGCCCGCCCCGGGAACGGGCCGCCTCCGTGCGGCCTGAAGGCGCCGCGCCGCTACGCAACGTCAGCGTCGCGCCCGAAATCCGCGAGAGCGGACACGATCCACGCCGTTCGGCGGCGATTATGCGCGCGCCGTTGACAACAGAAGGCGCTTCAAGACTGCCGTTGCACCGCACAGAGGAAACGGCGCGTCCGGATCGCGGGGACCGGCCCGGTGGCATCCGGGATGCCCGTGGGGGCGGAGAGGCCACCCGTCCTGAACCCGGCGGCATCCGGGATGCCGGAAAGACTCCGGAACGAGGTGACATTATCCCCGGTTCACGTCCCGAAGGGCAGCGTTCGCGCGATACGGATTCTGCTGTCCGCGTGCCCCAAAAGAGCCCGGCCGATAGCCCGGAACGCGGCGCCGGCCGCGGCAACCGGTTGGGTGAACAGACAGGCCCGGTCCAAACCGTGCCGGATCGCACGCCGACCCGGCGTGACGACGCGCCCCGGCCGGAGCGGGAGACGGTACGCGGCAACCGGTTGGGCGAACAGACAGGCCCGGTCCAAACCGTGCCGGATCGCACGCCAATACGGCGAGAGACAACGCCAAATCCCGAACGGAACGTCGTCCGTGGCGGATCTTCCAGCATCCAAGTCAATCCCGTTCCCGCGCCGGAACGGAATATGTTTCGTTCACGTTCACGCGAATCGGTTCCGGCGCCTGTTCCCATGCGCGGACCGGAGCCCGCGCCCACCCGCACGTCTCCGCGCCCCAGCGAGGCAATGCCCCAGGCGCCAACGATGCCGTCCCCCGCGTTGCCTCGAACGCAGATGGAACGGACCCGGCCTTCGGCAGTGTCCATGCCGGTTCCCCGCACGCAGGATTCGCCGGCTCGCCGTCCGGCATTGGCCGAACCCGTCATGCGCCCTGAATCCCGCCCCACGGAAACGGCCCGGCAGGCCATGCCGCCTCCTTCGCTGGCGAATCCATTGCCCCGTTTACAGGATTCGGGCGGCGGATCGGGTTCTCGTGGGCGAAGTGTTGAAGTACAACGGTTGGGACCGCCGCAGCCTTCCGCGCCTGAACCCGTCCAACACATTGCGCCGCGCCAAGAGACCGGCAGAGTCGGCATGGGCGGCGGCGGCCGAGGGGCCGGCTTTGGCGGTCCCGAGGGATCAAGAAGACGCTGATGAAACCGTGCGCAGGGGAGTCTGACCCGCGTGCCTTGCCAAAAGAATATTCCGCGTCCATGCGCGATGTCGCAGGCGCAACAGGGAGGTCGTGGCCGTGAGAAACATGAATGGAAAAAACGAACCTATTGCAAGTGGAACGTATTGGATTCAGCGAATAAACAGCCGCGGATTCAGTCTGTTTAATCTGTTGTTGGCGGGGGTGGCGGCCCTTCTATCGGCGGGCTGTCCCGATGTGCCGGTTATCTTGATCCAACCCCAGTCGCAGACCGTCGAGGCGGGCAATGTGGCTTCGTTCACCTGTGTGGCGATCGGCGCATGGCCCTTGTCGTACCAGTGGAAAAAAGACGGTGCGGAACTCTGGGCGGCCAATTTGGCTACCTACACCACACCGCCGGTCAACGGCCTGTACGCGGGCCAATACATTTGCGAAGTGTCGAACGCCCACGGAAAGGCCGTTTCCCAGCCGGCCATGCTTACCGTGGTGGCGTCGTCGCACTCCGAAGACTACCAGCGGGGCTTTCTTGCGGGATTCGCCAACGACGAATGGTACTGGAAAGGCTTCGACGACAGTTACGATACCCGATCGAACACGCCCCTCTATTATCAGGGCGGCGATATTCCCAATCCGCAGTCGCCCGACTACGATCGCGGCTATTACGACGGCATCTGGTACGCCTACAACGATGGTTATTTCGTCTGCTACGACTTCGCGTTCACCATTGGATTCAGTGAAGGATACGACGCCGCGTTTTATTCGGGATACCTGACGTTCCTTGGAAGCGATACCCATGTCGAGTTGGGCGACGGCGGCTGGGACGACGGTTACAACGACGGGTTCTCGGAAGGCCGCGTGTTTGGCGCCTTCGATTTCGAGGACGGCCGGGCCTTCGATTGGATGGACGCCATGGCCGATTACCGCTCGGGCACGGATCTCTACTTTCAGGAAGTGAATGTCGGGACCGGCGAGTATGGCCCCGTCGAACTGTACGTGTATGGGACGGATCCGGCCGGGAAAAAGGCCCGCGCCGTCCGCGGCGATGCCGCGAAGTCGCATGCCATTTCTTACCGCCCGTTGACGGCCGACGAGCAGGCCCTTTTCAACAAAAAGCCCGCGAAATCCCCGCGGAGTTCCCGCACGCTGACGCTGACCACGACATGGCTTCAGCGAATCGAGGCATACCGCGGCACAATCACGGGAACCCGATAACGTCCTGATACGATGCTCCCGCAATATCTTGTCGTACCGTGTTTGATTTGACTTTTGCGCCGGATTTTCTTAGAATAATGCTAAGAAGTGGGGTTTGTGTAGGTACGTGAGGCAATCGAATACTCGACGACAAGAAGCGGAAGAAATTATGGAAGCCATAAGAGGGGATGCCGTATCGCGACTGGAAGCGGCGGTGAATTCGTTGAAAAAGAAAGGCGGCGTGCTGACTACGGGCGAAAAGCCGCTCGGCGGTTTTTCCCATTCCGGCGAACTGATTTGGTGGACGCGGGAAACAGGGGATCACGCCGGTGCGCGGGAGGAGGTTTTTTCCCTTGAATCGGCTGCCGCGCCGGAATGGCCAGAATCGGAACCGGCGCCGGAGTTGGCCGAGTTGGAAAGGGCGGTGGTGGATCTCAAGATGGAGATTGCGCTGCTGCGCGGTCAGGAAGGCTGGCTGCTTTCGACAAACGAGGACTTGATTGAGCGCCTGGCATCCGCGCGTTCCGAAAAACGCCGTCAAGCCGAATCGCTGGGCGAGGCCCACCGCGAGATCAATCGACTGCGCCAGGCGCTGGCGGAGTCCGAGGAAGGCGCGAGCCGTTTCAAGCGCTTGCTGGGTGAGGCCGAACGGCAACGCGAAGAGGCGGCGTCCATGGCGTCTTTTTTAGCGGATCAGATTACTCTGCTGCGTGCCGAGAACAATCGCCTGCGGGCGTCGCTCGAAGACGGGGAAGCCCGGGAGGAGGCCAACCGCCGGCGCGAACGCATCATTTTGGAAGCCCTGCTGACCGGGGGATCCGTCCGGAAAATCGGCGAAATTTTACACGCGGCGGGGATCATTACGGACGAACAATTGAAGGCGGCCATCGCCTCGCAGGCATCGTCGCGCGGACGTATGATGGGCGCCATTCTGGTTGAATGCGGCCATGCCGGCGAACTCGATGTGGCCCAGGCTGTGGCCTGTCAGTGCAGGCTGTATCTGATCCGCCTTGACGACACCCGGGTGGTGGACGAAAGCAATGCGCGTCGTCTGGGTTGTGAATTTTGCCGTCGGCATGCTTGTATTCCGCTACGGACGACCGACGACTGCGTTTTTGTGGCCATGGCCAATCCACGCGACGCGTCCGCCATTGACGCGCTTGAAAACATGCTGCAACGGCGCGTCGAACCCCTTGTGACGACGCCGTCGGATCTCTCGGCGGCCATCGGCCGTGTATTTGCGAACTGATCCGAAAGGTCTTGATCCGTTCTTGCGTCCCGACGGGGATTGTGGCACTCTTTCACGGAGAAACGGGAGACGGGTGCGATGCGGCGATGCGGCTTCACCCTCATTGAATTGCTGGTGGTGATCGCGATCATCGGCATACTGGCGGCCATCCTGCTGCCGGCCTTGGCGCGCGCGCGGGAAGCGGCGCGCCGATCAAGTTGCGCGAACAATCTCAAGCAGTGGGGCGTGGTTTTCAAGATGTACGCCAACGAGGCGCGCGGCGGCCTGTTTCCGCCGATTCAGCAAACGCGTTCCGGGCAACTGGGCTGTTATCTTACCCCCTATGTTTCCGGCGTCTACCCGGATTACGTCACGGACCCGCGCATCTATGTGTGCCCGTCGAGCGCAACGCACACGGAACGCAAGATGTACTACGATGCCGCGAACGGCGACGATGCGCAATTCTGCCCGGAATGTCTCGGCCAGCCGATTCTCATCAACCGGTGGCCGCAGGGTCTTCACAATCGCTGGTGGCGGGCCGACGATTCATACGTGTATTTCGGTTTTATGTATGACCGTTGCGACGACCGGCCGGAATATCTGACGCCGCCTTCCGAGTACGAGGCGCTCATCCACATGTTTCGCCCGGAGATTGCGCTGCCCGACGAAGGCGTCCAAAAGCAATTTGTCCAGCATTGGCTGATTATCCTGACATCGCCGGACATGATTGCGAATTGGCAGGCCGCCGACACCGATTTCCGCCTGTACCCGTTGCCGTCGCTCGACAACGACACGACGGATCCGCGCCTGGAAGGATGCGGCAACGGCGGCGGACGCACCGTCCATCGTCTCCGCGAAGGCGTCGAACGCTTCTGTGTGACTGACATCAACAATCCCGCAGCCGCCGCAATGGCACAGAGCGGCGTCTTTGTCCTATTCGACACCGTATCCGCGAAAGCCCAGGATTTCAACCACGTGCCGGGCGGCGCCAACGTGCTCTACATGGACGGGCACGTCGAATTCCTGCGCTATCCCAACCCCAAGGCGCCCGTCCTGCGCACATTCGCCATCGCCAACCAGCTTCTGTCGGAATAGGCAAGGATACCTTCTGGTCAAGCCTCGTATTCTTCAAGTTCTTCCCTGAGATTCTTGACCTTGAACCCGGTAATTTTGGAGAGCGCAAAAATGGCGTCTGAAGGAGAACCGCCATAGCATTGTAGCCATGCCGGCGGATTGTCCGGATGAACGTCAATCCACGCCGTATAGGCACCACCCTGGCCCCCATGCTGGGTCGAAATTCTGTGTTCGACTTTCCATAAACGCAGAATGTCTTCCTTGGGTATGATCCAGCAATGGGCATCGAAAGGGGATATGCCCAAACAGATCGCCAAATCGTAGCGCTGATCACGCAGTTGCTGGAACTTGTAACAACCGTTGGCCCAAAGGGTGCTGATCTTTATTTCGACTCTCTTGTTCTCGATGATTCGGTCGGCATCGGAGTCCCCGGACCGTACTACGTTGAATCCGCGGGCGGCCAGCCAGCCGGCAACCAGATCCTTGCTGTTTTCGGAGACAAGATGAGGAGAACTTGGAAAAAACGACCGGTAAAGATCATAGATTGGCCCTGTCTCTTTTTTTGTTTTCCTTGGTTTTTTCATAAAAAAAACTTTGCGTTTGCACCTTCTGCGCATATGATTGGAACGGATAGTACTGTAAAACTAGTTCTCACATTTCGAGTGAAACCGGTGTTTGCCACGATCATTTTCGTCGGCTGGGGAGAATGATTGACCGCGCAATCGTAATGGTAAATATCCCTGAGTTTATCCGCGTTCATGTTGTAGGGTCGAGGATCATCAATGATGCGGATAGAAAAAGCAGGGATATCATTTTCGATGTACCATCGTCCCCAGTAAGAAAGAATGTTGTCTGCGGGAAGCCTTAACTCCGATGCTTCAATGTGCCCTTTGAAAAGCAATCGAAATGTTTGGATGCGATCTTCAATTAAGACAGCGAGAGAGGAAAGTGCTTCACGAGGTTCTTGCCATTGGAGATTGTCCAAAAGATCGACAAAGAAAAATGCCGTATGGCGAACGAAATTCAAATATTGAGCTTGGGGCCATATGTTTCCGCCCAATAAGAGTTGAATGGCGGTACTTGGATAACCAAGTCTTTTCAAATCGCTATCGGAAAATCTTTCCAAAAGGCGTCTTATTCGGACGGCGGGATTGTAGCGCCAATTGTCCTCAAAAGCGAGATAACTTGCGGCTTCCACAATACAATCACGTTGAAGTGCAAACTCGTTGTCAGGGCTTTTGGACATCAATGAGATCACAGACTGTGAATATGGAGTAATCCAGATCAGCGGAAGATATGACGATGTTTCTAAAAAAACCATTTTTGTTTACCTCCCCGATCCCCGGCTAAGAAAAATCCCGTTGGCGGGATCTTGTTGGCTTCATT